>JBFIHP010000164.1:0-6762 GCA_041601735.1 Planctomycetota bacterium
GCAGGAGCTCGATCGTCACTACGGGGCCCGTGCACTCTGGCTTGCGCCGCTTCTCGCCGTCACCAAGGGCGGTCTCGTCGGTGCGGGCGCGGGGCTCGCCGATCCGGTCCTTCGCGTCCTGAATGGAGCTCTCATCGTGTCCGCAAAGACCAAGATCGCCGCCGCTCTCGTCGTGGTGCTGTCGCTCGGAGCCGTCGCCTGGTGGTTCGGGCGAGACGAGCCGCGGCTCGAATTCGAGTCATCCACTCGCACGGAGAGCGCGGCCGAGGTTGCCGCCGCGCGCCGCAGCGCGGCGGCGCCGGACGAGGTCGAAGCGAAGCCCTCGGTCGTGACCGGGGCGGGGGACGACCCCGGCGCGGTCGTCAGCGACGACCCGGCCGAAGACGAACTCGCCACCGACGGCCGCCTCGAGCTGAGCTTCGTCCATGCCGGCAGCGGCAGGCCGGCGCGCGACATGCCGGTGCGCCTGCTCCCCTTCGGCGTGACCGATCCCTTCTTTCGCGAGACCAGCCTGCGCACCGATCGCACGGGCCGGCTCATGGTCGCCGGCTGGCCGGTCGGAACGACGCTCGTCCAGCCGGCGCTCGGCGGCATGAAGAGGTTGAAGCTCGAAGCCGGAGCGACGCTCGAAGCGACCATCGAGATCCCGGCGGGAACCCGGGTCAGGGGCATCGTGAAGACGCCCGAAGGGCAACCCGTCTCCGGTGCCGAGATCGTGACCTCCGAGATGGGGCACGCCGTTCGCGGCGGGGCCGTCGCACTCAGCGGTCAGGACGGTCGATTCGAGATCGAGAACTTCGGTCCCGACGGGATGAGCCTCGTCGGGGCCCGGATGAAGGCCTACCAACCCTCGCCGATGGTCCTGGTCTTCCCCTCGGCGGGCGCCGAGCGCGAACTGGAACTCGTCCTCGGCGGGCCGGCCGCGCGGCTGATCATGACCGTCGTCGATCCCGAGGGAGCGCCCGTGGCCGGTGCCCGTTGCATCGTCGGGCCGGATGACTTCGACCAGTTTCAGCTCGAGGACGGCAGCACGGCCATGCGGGCCGGTGAGGTCGAGCTGGTCTCGAACGAGGAGGGACGCCTGGTCTTCGAGTCGCTCGTTCCCGGCGACTGCCCCTACGAGTTGCGGGCGGCCGGGTTCGCGGCGCGCTCCGGGACGGTGAGGCTGGATGCCGGGCAGACCGCGCGCGAGCAGGTCGTCCTCGGCGCCGGCGGCACCGTGACCGGTATCGTCCTCGACCCCGAAGGCAAGGCGGTGGTGAGAGCCGAGGTCACCCTCGGTCGCTACGGCAGCCTCTCCGGTCACTACATGCGCAGCGATGCCGAGGGTCGCTTCTCGTTCTCCGATGTGGCCGCGGGTCGCGTCAAGATTCGCGTCGAGGCCAAGGGCTACCTCGAACTCGAGGACGAGATCGTCGTGACCGTCGGCGAAACGACGACCTGGACCGGTACGCTGGGGAGCGGCCCGTCGATCACCGGTATCGTCCTGGACGACGCCGGCAACCCTCTCGCGGGCATGTCGATCGCGGCCGAGGCCTTCGCCGCAGATCGCTGGTCCGGCGGCTTCGCCAAGAGCGACGACAAGGGCGCCTTCGCGATCGAGAACCTGAGCCCGGATCTGCCGCACTCGGTCAGCGTGCGGGGGGCCGACGGCATCACCCAGCTGGCCCGGGAACGTGCCGTGATCCCGGGTTCGGAGCCGCTTCGCTTCATCATCGATCACGACATGCTCGGGCTGGGTTCGGCGCACGGCATCCTCGTCGATCCCGTCGGCAGGCCGGTGGCGAGCGGGCACGTCTCGGCCATTCGGGTTCCCCGCGTCTCGGGCGGCGGCACCGGCATCGAGACCGCGGACGGCGAGGGTCGTTTCGTCTTCGAGAAGCTGACGCCGGGGACCTACTACTTCTCGATCAGCGCCCCGGACCACGGCCATCAACGCAGCCGGGAATACCTGATTCCCGACGGCGAGGACGTCGATCTCGGCGAGATCCGCTTCGAGGCGACCGGGCGCGTCCGGGTTCTGATCGACGATCCCGCCGGGCTCCTCGGCGAGAAATCCTCGGTCTGGGCCACGCACCAGGACGGCGGCAGCACCGTCGTGATCGACCTGATGCGCACCGAGGTTCTCTCGCAGCCTCTCGCGCCGGGGCCCTATCAGTTCCGTCTCAACGCCGAGGGCGTTGCCGACCGATTCGTCAACGCGGAGATCAGGGGCGAGGAGACGACCGAGGTCGCCTTCGTCTTCGAACCGGGACGGCGCGTCGTGATCACCTGCAGCGGGCAAGGCGAGGCCCTGGACGAGGTCGAGGTCAGCATCCGCGATGATCGGGGCCGACCGGTCTGGGAGCGCCGCCGCAGGCGCTACGGTGACCGGCCGCTCGAACTGGCGCCGGTGCTGTCCCGCCGAGATCACCTGATCGAGGTCAGCGACCCGCTGGGGCGCAGCGCCCGGACGACGATTCGCGCCGACGAGGACGGCGCCGTCACGCTCGAGCTGCGCTGATCCAAGGGGAGGTCGAGCGACTCAGGAGAGCGTCGAGGCGATCTCGTCGCTCAGGAGGTAGCTCATCACCTCGACCGCGCCGTAGCCCTCCTTGCGACCGGTCGCGAAGCGGCGCAGCCCCTCCATGTCGCTGCCGCAGGTGAGGAGCGGCAGCTCCTCACGGCCGTCGGGGCGGGTCTGCTGGAGGCCGACGTTGGCCATCAGGGCGTTGCAGAGGCACTTGCGGCCCTCGATCGCCTCTGCCGCGCCTTCCTTGCGCAGCCAGTCCTCGAGGGGTTCGCCCGGGCAGCGCCAGACCAGACGTCCGTCCTCGCGACGATGGGCCTCGCGCAGGTAGCCGAGATCGCAGATGCGTTCTCGCTCCGTGTAGATTTCGGCCTCCGAGTTCGTCCCCGCCTTCTCGAGCACCTTGAAGGGGAAACCCGAGGGCGATGCCAGCGGATCGCTGCGCACCCGCAGGCTCTCCCGGAGACAGTCGCGCAAGGCGTCCCGCTTGAGGTCGTCGCGGAGCCCTGATTCACGGCTGAACGCGAAGAGTGTGCCGACCTGGACGCCGGTCGCGCCGGCGTCGAGCGCGCGTCCGAGCGCCTCGGGGCTCCCGTAGGCTCCGGCGAGCCAGAAGGGGAGACCGAGGTTGCGGATGGCCCCGAGATCGATCTCGTCGCGCGGGCCGTAGACCGGCTCGCCCCTCTCGTCGATCTGCATGCGACCGCGCGGCGGCGCGTTGTGGCCGCCGGCGATGTTGTACTCGACGATCAGGCCGTCGATGCGGCCGTTCGATTTCTTCACCAGCAGGGAGGCCAGCAGGACCGACGAGACGATGGGGAGGAAGCGGGGCCGCTCGAGTGCTCGCCCCGCGAGGGTCGGGAACTCGTTCGGGTCGAAGCGGCTCAGGACCGGCGCGCCGTCGCCGCGGCCGCTCAGCGAGAGCTCGTACTCGACCGGCAGGCTCTCGGCGAGACGGTCGAGGACGCCGGCGATCTTGATCGGGATGCCCGCGCCCATCGTCACGACATCGACTCCGGCGAGCATCGCGCCGAAGAGCGAGGGCAAGAGCGGGGTCTGGATCTTCTCGAGGTAGTTGATGCCGACCGGGCCCTCTCGTCCCTCCTTGGCGAGCAGGACCTCGACGTAGTTGCCGGCGATCAGGAGTTCGACCAGGGATCGATCGGGTGCGACGCCGACCATCGGCTTGCCGCGATAGGGGCTCCCCTCGGGGCGGCCGCCCGCGACGAAGTAGCGGTCGAGGATGCGCCGCGCGATGGCCTGATCGGGGAACCGGGCGAGGGCCCGGCGCATGGCGCCGTCCCGGTCGCCGTCCTGGAGCCTGCGCACGAGGATGGCGTCGAGGGCCGTGCCCGAGACGATGCCCAGGCCGCCGGCCCCCGTCACGGCGCGGGCGAGCCGCCAGTTCGAGACTCCGGCGCCCATGCCGCCCTGGATGATCCTCGCTTGAAGGGGAGCGGGCTCCGACGCCTCACCCCCGGGATTCATGGCTTTGATGACCCGGACTCCCATCTTCGGCCCGCGGCCGGATCGGCCTCCGGGGACGGGGAAGTCTACGACCTCGGGTCGCCGGGCCCAGGCTGCGACAATCGGCCCCCATCCCCCGGCCGGCGTGGGCCGAGGCCCGGCTCTCCTGCTATCCTGCCGGACGAACCCAGGGAGATAGAAGACCATGATCGTTCCCCATCGCCGCGAAGACCGCGCCTTGCTGACGACCCTCGTGCTGGTCTTGCTCCTGTCCGCGAGCTCGGAGGCCCAGATCATCGAATACCCCGAGACCGAGAAGACCGACCTCGTCGAGACCCTGCACGGCGTCGAGGTGCCCGACCCCTATCGCTGGCTGGAGGACGACGTCCGCAACTCCGAAGCCGTCAAGGCCTGGGTCGAGGCCCAGAACCGGTTGACCCAGGGCTTCCTCGCAGCGATTCCCGAGCGCGCCCGGATCGAGCGGCGTCTCACCGAGCTGTGGAACTACGAGCGCGTCTCCGCGCCCTTCGAGCGCGGCGGTCGCTGGTACCAGTACCGCAACGACGGTCTGCAGAACCAGTCCGTCCTCTACCGGATGGATTCGCCCGATGGGAAGGGCGAGGTCTTCATCGACCCCAACGCCTGGACCGAGGACGGCACGGCCGCACTCGCGGGCCTCAGCTTCAGCGACGACGGCGAGTGGATCGCGGTGGCGCGAGCGGAGTCGGGCTCGGATTGGCGGGTGGTCCGGGTGATGGCGGCGATGACCGGGCGCTACCTCGACGACGAGATCCGCTGGTTGAAATACACCGGAGCGGTCGCCTGGTCGAAGGACGGTCGCGGCTTCTTCTACTCGCGCTACCCGGAGCCGAAGAAGGGCGCCGAATTCCAGAGCCTCAACCTGGGCATGAAGCTCTACTATCACCGTCTCGGCACCGGCCAGGCGCAGGACGTGCTCGTCTTCGAGAAGCCCGAGGAGCCGACCTGGAGCTTCTGGCCGACCGTCTCGGACGACGGTCGCTATCTGCTCATCACCGTGCGCACCGGCACGAGCGCGAGGCAGCGCGTCTTCGTCCGCGATCTCCTCGAGCCCTACGGCAGCGCCGAGGTCCTGGTCGCGGACTTCGCCAACCGCTGGGACTTCATCGGCAACGACGGACCGCTGCTTTACTTCCACAGCGATCTCGACGCTCCTCGCGGCCGGGTCGTGGTTCGCGATCTGCGCGAACCGGCCACGGTGCGCGAGATCGTGCCGCAGCGCGAGGAGACGCTCCAGGGCGCCGCCTTCATCGGCGATCTCCTCCACCTGAGCTACCTGAAGGACGCCGCCACCGAGCTGCGCGTGCACCGCACGAACGGCGAGATCGTCCGCACCGTCGAGCTTCCCGGTATCGGCACGGCCTCCGGCTTCTCGGGCGAGCGCGACGACAGCGACTGCTACTTCAGCTTCTCGAGCTTCACGCGTCCCGCCGAGATCTGGCACTACGACGTGATCAGCGGCGAGAGCCGGATCTTCAGCCGCCCCGAGCTGAAGTTCGATCCCGACGACTTCGAGGTCAACCAGGTCTTCTACGAGAGCAAGGACGGCACCCGCGTGCCGATGTTCCTGGCGCACAGGAAGGGCATCGAGCTGGACGGTTCGAACCCGACCCTGCTCTATGGCTACGGCGGCTTCAACATCTCGCTCACGCCGAGCTTTTCGGTGACGCGGCTCGCCTGGATGGAGATGGGCGGCATCCTGGCGGTCGCGAACCTGCGCGGCGGCGGCGAATACGGCCAGGCCTGGCACGAGGCCGGAACGAAGTCGAAGAAGCAGAACGTCTTCGACGACTTCATCGCCGCGGCCGAGTACCTCATCGCCGAGAACTACACGAACACGCGCAAGCTCGCCATCCAGGGCGGCTCCAACGGCGGTCTTCTCGTCGGCGCCTGCATGATCCAGCGTCCCGATCTCTTCGCGGCCTGCCTGCCGGCCGTGGGCGTCATGGACATGTTGCGCTTCCACAAGTTCACGGCGGGGCGCTTCTGGGTCGATGACTACGGTTCGCCCGACGACCCCGAGGAGTTCGAGGCCCTGCTGGCCTATTCGCCCTACCACAACCTGAAACGGGGCGTGGCCTATCCCGCGACGCTCGTGACCACCGCCGACACGGACGATCGCGTGGTGCCCGGTCACAGCTTCAAGTTCGCCGCGGCACTCCAGGCCGCGCAGGGAGGGACGGCGCCGACCTTGATCCGCATCGAGACCTCGGCCGGTCACGGCGCCGGCACGCCGACCTCGAAGCTGATCGAGAACTACTCGGATCAGTGGGCCTTCCTGGTGAAGACCCTGAAGATGAAGATCGCCGGCGACTGAGCGAATAGCGGCGATTCCTTGACCCCGGGGCGGCGATCGGGCCATGATCACTCCTCCTGCGCAGCCCCCGGAAGGATGGACATTGGCCGCATTCGCCCGTCTGCTACCGAGCCTCTTGGTCCTCCTCATCACGGGGACCGCTGCGCACGCGCAGCTTCCCGATCTGTTCTACCTGTCGATGAACGAGGGTGCGGGCCTCACCACGGCGAACACCGCCAGCCCGGGGATTCCGGGGCCGACGCCGCTGTTCAGCGACCCCTCGAGCTGGAACACGACGGACCCCTACCTCGGCGCCGCGGCCTTCCGTCCGGCGACGCCCGGCCTGAGCCAGCTGAACATCGGCGCGGGCTTCGCGACCGCGGGCGGCGACTACACCATCGAGTTCGCGGTCCGACCGCGTTCCTCGCCGGGCACGGCGCCCCTGCAGTAC
>JBFIHP010000165.1:0-6749 GCA_041601735.1 Planctomycetota bacterium
ATCGGGCGGGCCCTGCGCTGGGCGGAGCGGCATCGACGCGCCGCCACCGCCGGCATCATCGCCGCGCTGGCTCTGGTCGCGCTGGCCGCGGTGATCGTCGGCGGAGCCGTCATGCGGAGGGCGCGCGCGATCGAGGACCTGAAGAGGACGGCGGCGAGCGTCGAGAAGCGCATCGATCGGCTCGATCGGAACCTGGCGGCGGGCCCGCCCGGGCGCGGCGACCGCCGCGCCGAGATCCTGGTCGAGATCGAGGCCGCCGCCGCCGATCTGCGCCGGATCGGGAGCCTCGACCGTTCGCCGGTCGCGACCACGCTTGCGGCCGCCGCGACGCGGGTTCCCGAGATCCTCGCCCGTCTCGCGCCGGTGGGCGACGGCGATCTGAAGGGCGCCCTCGGACGACTCCTCGTCCTGCTCGACCCGGATGCCGACCCGGTCGGGCGGGGCCTCCTCAGCCTGACGATCGCGCCGCCCGGAGCCGAGGTGCTGATCCGCGACCGCGCGGGCGTGATCGTCCATCGGGGGACGGGATCGCTCGCGAGCCTCGAACTGGCAGCGGGGAGCTACGAGGCCCGGGTCTCGGCGCCGGACCGGATCGCGCTGCGTTATCCCCTGCTCGTCCTCAGGGGCGAGCACTGGGGCGACCACGGCTTCGCGGGCGGCGCCTTCGCCGATCGCGACTGGACCCTGCGGCTGCCGGCCACGGGGAGTTTCGACGACGAGGCCTTCGTCATGGTCCCGGCCGGACCCTATCTCGCGACCCGTGATCGCGATCACTTCGGCGCCGACCCGGCGCTCGAGTGGCGCTGGCTCGACGACTTCGTGATCGCCCGGGACGAGCTGCGGGCCGCCGACTGGCAGGGCTTCCTGGCCGACGAGGAGATCCTGCGCGAGATCGAGAATCGTCCCGACGCCAACCGCCTCGTCTACCTGCCCCGCCTGCGCCCCAACCAACCCTCCGAGCATTACCTCGACGCCAACGCCAGCCCCGAGGACGTCCAGAGGGGCCGACTGCGCATCCGGGACGAGGCCCGCGAGCTGGCGCTCGGCGGCGTCTCCTGGACCGATGCGCGCCGCTTCCTCGCCTGGCGCGAGGCGACGACGGGCGAGAAGCTCGTCCTGCCGACCGCCGCGCAGTGGGAAAAGGCCGCCCGCGGCGTCGACGGCCGGCTCTTCCCCTGGGGCGACGACTTCGACTGGAGCCGCGTACGCGGACCCGAGCCCGGGACCATGCTCGGCCGGCTCCCGGGCCGACCCGGAGAGGCACCCGACGACGTCTCGCCCTACGGTCTGCGCGACATGGGAGGCAACCTGCGCGAGTGGTGTCGCGACGGCGGCGAGCTCGGCGACGGTGAGATCAATCCCTACCTCGCGGGCGGCGACTGCTCGAGCGCGGGCGGCGACCCCGGCTGGTTCATGACCTGGCCGCGGACCTTCCTGCCCCGCGACAACGTGGCGATCAGCTGGGGCTTCCGGGTGGTCCAGGCGGAGCCGAAACGATGATCGACCCGCTCAATCCGCGCTCGGAGGTCACCGGACACGGAGCCCGGCCGCATCCCGAGGTCGAGGTCCTGCGCGAGTTCTCGCTCGCGCTGCGCGCCGGCGCCTCGGGCGAGGAGCTGACCCGGCGCTACCTCGTGAAGCATCCGGGCTACGCCGCCGCCCTGCGGCGCGTCGCGCGCGACCTCGCCGGCGACCTCGACGTGACCCGGGCGGCCGGCGGCGATCTCGACCGGACCGCCCCGACGGCCGGCTCCGACGAGGAGCGGACCCTGCCGAGCGCGGCGGCGCGGGGCGGGGACTTCCGCCTGTCCGGATCGCGGGGGCTCGAACTCCCGGAGGTCGATCTGCCCGAGGGCTTCCCCGAGCGCCTGGGACGCTTCCGGCTCCTGCACGAGATCGGCCGCGGCGGCATGGGCGTGGTCTTCCTCGCGCACGACGAGGAGCTCGATCGCGTCGTCGCCGTCAAGACCCTGCGCGCGGAATCGGCCGACCACGGCGAGTCCCAGGCGCGATTCCGCCGCGAACAGGAGGCGCTCATCTCGCTCGACCATGCCGGCATCGTGCCGGTCTACGAGTCGGGCGAGGACCAGGGACTTCTCTTCTACGCGATGCGCCACGTCGAGGGCCTGCCCCTCGATCGCTGGGCCGACAAGCTGCGCTCGGCGCCGGCCCGAGAAGACCGGGCGATGAACGCGGACATCGCGCCGCTTCTGGCCGCGATCGAGACCGTCGCCCGCGCGTTGCATCACGCCCACACCAAGGGCCTCGTCCATCGCGACGTGAAGCCGGCCAATGTGATGATCGATGCCGAGGGTAACGCCCTCCTGCTCGACTTCGGCCTCGCCCGCTACGTCGTCGACGAGACCATGACCCGCAGCGGCAGCCTGCCCGGCACCCTGCCCTACATGGCCCCCGAGTCGCTTTCGAATCGCAAGAGCGATCACCGCGCCGACGTCTACGGGCTCGGGGTCACGCTCTACGAGGGCCTGACCGGCAGCCGCCCCTTCGAGGGCCGACAGCCGGAGACGATCATGTACGGGATCCTGCGCCGCGAGGCGCCGAGCCCGCGAAGCCTGCGCCCGGAACTGCCGCGCGACGTCGAGACCGTGGTCTTGAAGTGCCTCGAGAAGGAGCCCCACCGGCGCTACGCCAGTGCCGGGGCCCTCGCGGACGAACTCGAACGCATCCTCGCGCATCGTCGCATCCTGGCCGAACCGGTCGGTCGTCTGGGCCGGGCCTGGCGCTTTGCCTCGCGCAACCGGACGCTGTCGGCCCTGGTCTTCGTCGCGCTCGCGGCCGGTCTCGCGGCGCTCGGCCTGGTGCTGCGCGCGGCCGGAGAGAAGGAGCGTGAGATCGCCTTCCGCGCGGAGGAGCTCCGCGGCGAGGCGGGCCGCCTCGAATCCGAGGCCCTCGAGATCGACGACCGCATCGCGGCGCTGACCCGCGAACAGGAGGGGCTCCTCGCCGGCGCCGACGACGCGGCCCACCGCGCCGCGGTCGTCAGAATCGAGAACGAGAAGCGCGAACTCGCAAGCCGCGGGAGCGATCTACGACGGCAGGCGCTCATCGCCAACGACCGGGCTCTCGCACTCGAGGGCCGGAGCGATGATCGCGAGCGAAGCCTCCGGCTCGCGGCCCGGCTGGACGGAACGACGACCGGCCGCGGCTTCCTCAGCCTGAAGAGCGAGCCCGCCGGCGCGCGCGTCGGCCTGCGTCGCTTCCGCGAGGAGCCGGACGGCCGACTCGTCCCCGGACCGATCGAGGATCTCGGTCGCACGCCGCTCGAGGCTCGCTCGCTCGAGGTCGGCTCCTACCTGCTGCGGATCGAAGCCGAAGGGATGATCCCCGTGGACTACCCGGTGCTCATCGAGGCCGACCGGCACTGGGGCGACGCCGGCTTCGCCGAGGGGCGCTTCGCGGGGAAGGACTGGACCCTGCGCCTGCGACCGGTGGGCGACTTCGATCCGGAGACCTGGACCTTCGTACCCGCGGGACCCTATCTCGCCACGGTACCCGAGCGCTGGCCCGGGCTGGATGCGCGGTGCGACTGGCGCTGGGAAGACGACTTCGTGATCGCGCGGCGTGAGACCAGCTTCGGCCCGCTCGTCGATCTGCTCTCGGTGCCCGACCTGCGCGCGATCCTGCGCCGCGACCTCGCGAACCGCGGCGACTCGGTCTTCCTCCCCGTGACGAGCAGCGGCGACGGAAGGCAGACGCACCGTCTCGTACTCGACCGCGCGAGCGGCGCGATCGCCGCGGGCGAGGCCCAACCCTCGCTCGCCGAACTTCGTGAGCTGCCTGCCTGCGGCCTCAGCTTCTTCGCGGCCGACAACATCGCGGGCTACCTCTCGCAGGTCGAGGACGGAGAGTTCTCGCTCCCGACCGCGGGCCAGTGGGAGAAGGCGGCGCGCGGCACCGACGGCCGTCCCTACCCCTGGGGCCGGACCTTCGCCTGGGCCCTGGTCGCCGGACGCCGATCGCTCGAGCGGCCGCTGCGCGCGGGCGCGGTCAGTTTGCCCTCGGGGTCCCGGCCCGGCGACGAGAGCCCCTACGGCTGCCTCGACATGGCCGGCAACGTCCGCGAGTTCGGCCTCGACGGGCCGGGCGACCAGGGCTACTGGCTCCTCGGCGGCGCCCTCTCCGACCTCGACCCTCTCGATTTCCTCGCCTGGCCCATGCGGGTCGCCGGTCCGGCGGATCGCGGCGACTTCTTCGGCCTCCGGCTCGTCCGCCGCTGAGCCCGGAGATCTCCTCCTTCGCCCCGACCCGGGCCGCATCAAGACCAAGGGCCGTCCCGGCCGATGATGAAGGAGCAGGCCGGCTGTCCGCCGGCCGGAGGAGACCCGATGCATCGCAGCCAAGGCTTTGGCCTGATTGACTTTATGATCATCTTGTCGGTGAGCACCATCCTGCTCGCGGTGGCGGTGCCGAGCGCCGGGAACATCCGCGACGGCATCGCGGTCGATCGCATCGTCGAGATGAGCGACCAGATGGCCCGGGCCTGCCATCGCTTCCAGCTCGACACGGGGCGCGGAGCGATCGAGCTCAGCATCTCGGCCGACGGTGAATCCTACGCCCACCCCCGGCATCACGAACTGGCGATGCCGCAGCCGATTCCGGGCTGGCAGGGTCCCTACATCGAGGCCCCGCTCCGTCAGGTCGAGTCGCCCGTGGACGGCCCCGTCTACCTCGTGAACGACCTCGGCACGGCTCCGGCATCCGGCTTCGTTCTCGAGCCGGGCGCGCCGCTGCTGACGGGTTCGGGGCAGGCCCTCATCTTCCACGGAGTCCCCCGGCGGATCGCCGAGAAGGTGGACGCCAGGATCGACGGCAGCGACGGTCAGGGCGGCTGGAATTCCAGCGGGCGCGTCGAATGGATCCCCCAGGGTCGGGGCAGCCTCTCGATCTTCCTCATGCAGTTTCCGCAGTCGAAAGGTGATGTCCGATGATGGCCTCCTCCCGCCGCGATGACGGCCGCGTCCTGCCGATCTTCCTGAGCATGATCGCCTTCATGGGCCTCCTCGCCCTCGTGGCGACGCCGTCCTACGAGGGCATCGTCGAGGAGGAGCGCGTCCTCCGGGCGCGCGAGGTCATCGACGCCGTCGATGCCGCCTGTCGGCGCCATCACGTGGACACGGGAAGGCTCGCGCTGGAGTACGCTCCGAAGAACGAGAACGACGCCTACAACGCCAAGCGCTACCACCACCTCTCGGCGCCCCAGCTCTACTCGGGCTGGAAGGGGCCCTACATCTCGCTCGGGCTCAGCCGCGCCGACAACCCCTGGGGCGGCACGATCGAGCTGCGCGACAATCTCTCGACGCATCCGGCGCTGGGCTTCGAGCTCGACGGCGGCCTGCGGATGCACGAGCGCGGCCAGTATCTCCTGTTCACGCAGGTGCCGGCCGAGGCCGCCCGTCTCATCGACGTCGCATTCGACGGCGAGAGCGGCGACGGCTGGGACGTGAAGGGCCGCGTCGAGTACGTGCTGGACGACGGCGGCACGCTCTCGATCTTCCTGCTCGCGCTCGGCGACTGACGCGCCGCTCGAGGGCGATTCCTCAGTCGAGGTTGATCCGGAAGTAGCGCCGCAGCTCGTCGCGATAGGCGACCTCGTCCGCGACCGGCTGGACCACTCGCCGTCCGTTACGTGTTATCACGAGTTCGTCCCGGGTCAGGCTGATACGGCCGTCGGGCGCGGCTATCGAGCAGATCGGCGCCCGGGTGAAGGGCGAATCGGGCGACGTCGTGTGGTGGCGCCAGCCGGGCTCGAAGTCCTCGAGGCGGCGTTCCTCCGGGAGGATCAGGTAGACCGGGACGTAGCCCATCGCTCTCCGGTCATGTCGCTCCAGCACGAGCCCGTCGTCGTCATCGCGCAACCGGAAGATCTGGCCGATCCGGTGGACCTCGTCGCGCTCCGCGAGATCGAGCGGGCGGACGAAGCCGTCCCCGAAGCCGACGTCGACCAGTCGCTCGCCGTCGGGCAGGCGCAGAGCCAGCGCGAGGTGATCGAAGGGGATGCCCCAGCCGCCCTCCTCCCGGGCGACCCGCGCCTCGAGCATCCGGACGTCAAAGCCGAGCGCGCCGAGCAGCCAGTGGAAGGCCGCGTTCAGCTCGTAGCAGAAACCGCCGCGCCGCCGATGGACGATCTTGTCCAGGATGCGATCGATGTCCAGACCGACCGGCTCGCCGCGGACGATGTCGAGGTTCTCGAAGGGCACCGTCTCCATGTGGCGCTCGTGCAGGAGGGCGAGACCCTCGTCGTCGATGGCGGGCGTCGCCGAGAGCTCGAGCCGACGGAGGTAGTCATCGACCTTCATCGTCCGGGTCCCTCCTCGGCCGCCGACAGGAGTCCGGGCCAGTCGCGCCGGATTCGCGCGGCGCCGTAATAGGCCCCGGCGAGAAGGCCGAGCAGGGCGGCGTTCACCGTCACCGCGCCGTCGTGGCCGGCCGCGAGTCGGACGGCGCGAGCGAGGTCGGCGGCGCAGAAGCTCGAGCACTGGAGCAGGACGCGCAGGGCCGCGAGCGCGGCGGATCCGCAGGGGGCGGCCAGGTCGCGGTCGGCCTGTCGCACGGCGGCGAGGAACTCGCCGTCGCTTCGGCCGCGCAGGTTGATGCCCAGCGTGATGCGCTGCTCGATCTCGCGCCTGAGGCCGACGGTCGCCCCCCGGAGGCCCTCGCGCGGAAGCTCGCGACGCAGCGTCTCGGAGGTCCAGAAGTGGAAGAAGTGGCGCCCGGCCTCGGCGCGAAGG
>JBFIHP010000166.1:0-6748 GCA_041601735.1 Planctomycetota bacterium
CCTTCGCCCGGCAGGCGGGATCGGGGCTCCGTCCGACCCGGCGGACGCCCGCCTCCCGGCCTTCGAGGATCGCGATCACCTCCTCGAGGTGATCGACGCCGTGCAGCACGAGGCCCTCGACCAGCGCGGCCTCGGCGAGAGCGCTGCGGGGCAGGATCATTCCGGCCAGGCCGAGTTGGCGAGCGAGGAGGGCCGGCATGAGCGCTCCGCAAAGCCGCGTCGCGCGGCCGTCGAGGGCGATCTCGCCGGCGACCAGGTAGTCGCCGGCGCGGGGAAGCCGACGGCAGAGCGCCGCCGCGACGAAGGCGGCGGCCATCGGGAGGTCGAGCCCGCTACCCTCCTTGCGCAGGGTCGCAGGCGCCAGGTTGATGACCGCCCGACGCGGTGCGACCACGCCGACGGCGGCCGCGGCTCGCTGCACCCGCAGGCGCGCCTCCTTCACCGCCGCGTCCGGCAGGCCGATGACCTCGATGCCGTGACCCTCGGCCCAGATCACCGCCTCGACCCGGACCTCTCGCGCCTCGACCCCATCGGCGACGGCGGAACGCACCTCGGCCAGACCGGGGGCCCGCGACTTCGACTCGTCCCTGCTCACGAGAATCAGGTCGTCGCCGGTCGCGGTTCGGACCGCTCATTCGGGAGGATTCAGCGCAGCGGAACGGAGACGGTCGTGCCGAGGCCGATCTTGCGGGTCTCGGGCAGCTGCACGCGGACGGCGCCGCCCCGTCCGAGGTTGATGCTGCGCTCGCGCATCCGGGTCAGACTCGCCTGCTGCAGGTTGACCGTGACCGTGGCCTGCGCGAGCAACGCGCGCTGCTCGCCGGCATCGCGGTAGAAGCGGGCGGCGATCGGTGCGAGACCGGCGACCTTCTCGCGGCGGGCGAGTTCGAGGAGCTTCAGGTAGGCCGTCTCGCTCTCCTTCGCACTCTGCGAGTAGATGCGCGCGGCGAGCGAGCGCATCTCGCGTTCGAGACGGCGCAGGCGCGCGCGCTCCGCCGAGGCGGTCCTCCGGTCACCGCCCTGGGCGCGGGCCTCCATCCGCTCGAGGGCCCGAGCACGGGAGGCACTCATCCAGCCCTTCGAGGTCATGACCTCGCCGATGAGCGCCCGCGCCTCCTCGAGATCGGGCTCCTCCTCGAGGATGCCCGCGACGATCTCCTTCATCCGATGGCGAAGCTTCTTCTCGCTGCACCAGGTCGCGAGCGCGAGCCTCGCCGCGAGGTCGGAGCCGGCCTCCTTCGCGAGAGCGTCGGCACGGTCGAAGTCGTCCTCGGTGACCGTCACCGCGACGATCTCCTCCAGGGCCACCTCGATCAACCCGTAGGGCCGCTCGATCACGATGCGGGCGCCCTCGGGGGCCTCGATGCGCCCCTCGACGATCTCGACCCTCTGGACCCGGCCGCCGAGCCTCGCCTCGACGACGCGCCCCTCGAGGACACGGCCGCTCCGCAGACGGATCTCGTCCGCCCGCAGCATCGGGACGATGAGGACCGTGGCGATCAGGACGACGATGGATGGCTTCATCAGGGATCTCCGTTGCTGGAGCTTACCGGAGCAAGCGCCGGGCCGTGCGGCGTGGCCGGGCGATTTGAGTCTAGATGACCATCGTCAAGGGACTTGCGGCCCCGGCGCCGACGGGCGGGCCCGTGTTTCGGTCAAACCAGGAGCCCGGTCGAGCGATTCCGACCGCGCGGGCCGTCGCGATCGGCCGGGCAGCGCAATGGGGGGTCAGGGGGCCTCGGGAACGGTGACGTCGAGGCTGCGCTTCAGCCGCGGCGGCTTGGCGGCGGGCTTGAAGTCGGCCGCGAGGTAGGCGAGAGCGGTGCCGAATTCACGGGCTGCCTCGTCCGGCTTGGCGGCGTAGAGGTAGAGCGCGCCGTAGCTGAAGCGGTCGCGCGAGAAGGAGAGGCGCGAGGGCTTGTAGAAGAAGGCGACGAGACGGCCGCGATCGGCCGGGAAGAGCAGGATGCGCGGGCGACCCGCCGGTCGATCCTCGAGAGCGGCCTTACGGATCTCGAGCCCGCTGCCCGGCAGCAGGAGCTCGAAGCTCTCGTCCTCGGCCTCGACCTGGACGAGCAGGCGCTCGAGGAGTTCCGCGCGAGCCTCGTCGAGACCCTCCGGACGCCCCTCTTTCTCCCTCGCGACGATCACGCCGGCGCTCCGGCGGCCTTGCGCTGGAATCCCTCGAGCGAACCGCGCACCGGGTGCGGGCGCAGCTCCTTCCTGAACTTCATCGCCATCGCGAGCTTCTTCAGGACCTTCAGCTTCATCTCGAAGAGGCGGAAGGGCAGGTCGCGCTCGACCAGGTACTTGGCGTCGTCGGGATTGACGATGAGCGAGACCTCGATGTTCGGCGCGAGCCCCATCGGGATGCCGGCTCGCCTGCAGGCCCGATACATGTACTCCATCACGCGCCGCATCTCCTCGTAATCGGGAGACGGGTGATCCTCCATGTCCGAGCCGATCACCGGCCGGAAGATGCAGACGGTCGGGAAGGCGCCGACGCCCGTGATGTAGTCGATGGCCCGCAGGGTGTCCTCGATCGGCTCGACGCCGGCGATGATCTCGCCCGAGCAGGCACCCTTCGGCAGCTTGCCCTGGCAGTACTCGAGCGAATCGAAGAAGGCCTGCTGGCCCACCGTCTCCTCCTTGCCGGGAAGATAGCGGGCGAAGTACTCGGGGTTGTGGAACTCGTAGCAGAATGAGAAGTGGTCGGCGCCGAGGTCCATGAGCAGGTCGTACTGCCAGTGCCGTTCCTTCGTGACCGGGACGCACTGAACGCCGGTGAGGAGGCCCACCTCCTCCTTGATCGCCTTGACGTAGGGCGCGATCTGCTCGAGGCCGCGGCCGTTCTGGTAGCCGGTGTTGAAGTGGACGAAGGTGACGCCCGACTCCTCCTTCGCGCGGCGCGCCACCTCGACGACGTCGGCGATCGCCTTGGTCGCGATCTCGTTCACGCCGACGTTGGCGCCGGTGGTGCAGAAGCGGCAGTTCTTGGGGTCGCCGCCGTACCAGTACATGCAGGAATTCGACACGTAGATGCCGAGGTAGGTTCCCTGCAGCACGCCCACCTTCGCCATCTCCGCGCCGGTCGAGGTGTGGGCACGATACCAGGCGGGTTCGCTCGGGATCATCACCCGGTAGCGCAAACCGTCGCGCTCGTCGAGCACGACGTAGGCCCCGCCCTCCTTCTCGAGGACGAAGGGCGAGTGCTCGACGAAGTCCTCCTCGACCGGAGCGTTCAGCCAGACGTCCTTCAGATCGCCGGGAATCACCAGCTCGAGGCCGGAGCCGAGACCGGCCCGGGTCCGCGAGACCTGACGGGCGTCGGCGACCAGATCGCAGCTCGCGCCGATCTTCAGGCCCTTGCAGAACAGATCGATCTGGAGTTCGCCGGGGTTGAGCATCGTCGGGGATTGTAGGACGGTGGCCCCTGTCATCAAGAACGACCTCGATCGAAGGGCTTCGTCCGGCAACAGGAACGCCGGCCCTACAGGCCGGCCTTGGACGATCTCGGGCACCGGCAGGTCGTTGCTCGAGATCCGGAATGCCGCTCGGTGAAGCCCGGGAATGCCGCGGAGCGCCGGCCTGACAGGCCGGCTCCTTGCGATCACCGGTACGCGAATGCCGCTCTGTCAGAGCGGCGCTCCTGCGGCGCTCGCGCCGGTCGAGACCACGGCCGGGGCGAGATCGGGTAGCCTGCCGACTCTCGAACGATCGGCCCGGAGGGGAGGTTTCGAATGAGCCGGGAAGAACGCGACAAGTGGAACGCCGTCTACGCCTCCGATGCCGAGGGCCCGCGCTTCTCCGGTCCGCCGGCGGCGGTCCTGAGCTGGGTCCTGCCGCTCCTGGAGCCCGGCTCCCGCTGCCTCGATCTGGCCTCGGGCCCGCTCCGCCACGCCCGGGCCCTGGCCGCGGCCGGCCACGAGGTGCTGGCGGTGGACGTCGCCGAGGAGGCCTTTCGCCGCGCGGGCGAGACTGGCGGGGCGATCACGACCCTGGTCGCGGATCTCGACCGCTGGCGCCCGGACGAGGCCGCCTTCGACCTGATCCTGGACGTCCACTACCTGAATCGCGAATTCGCGCCGCTCATCGGCCGCGCCCTGCGGCCGGGCGGGCTCCTGGCCCTGGAGATCCGGCTCGCCCTCCCCGACCCGAACCGCCCGCCGCCGCCCTTCCGCCTCCGGCCCGGCGAGGCCCGGGATCTCCACCGCGATCTCGAGCTTCTGCGATTCCAGGAGAATGCCGACAATGAGGGCGGGATCGCACGTTACCTCTTTCGGAGATCGCCCTGAGCAGACGGGGATCTCGTCCGTAGAGGGTCATGGCGGACCGAACCGGGACATCCCGATTGCTTGCTCCGTCTCCGGGCGGGGAGTACCCTGACGCTCGTCAAATGCACACGGCACAAGGAGTTCCGATGCGGAATTCGCTCTCGCTGGGTCGCCGCGCGACCATCCGTCCCGGCTCGATCATCCTCGTCCTGATCGCGGCCTTCTCTCTCGCCCTCCCTTCATTCGCCCAGGACGAAGAGGCGCGCGCGATCGTGCGCGGCTTCAACGGCGCCGGCGCGGAAAAGCTCTGGGAGGGCTCGAACAAGCTCATCGACATGGGCGAGGCCGCCCTCGAGGTCCTCGAGGAGGGCCTGAAGTCGAGCGACGAGAAGACCCGGCTCGGCTGCGCCCGCGCCCTGGTCCTCCAGGGCGAGGACGAGAACGCCCTCCCGGCCCTCGTCGCCCTGGTCACCAAGTCCGGGGACGACGACATCCGCCGCCTCGTGATCGACCTGCTCGTGCAGGCCGACGTGAGCGAGGCCGGCGCCGATCTCTGGGCGGCCCGCACCGAGGTCTTCGACCCGCAGACCCAGGTGAAGCTCCTCTGGGGCGTCTGGAAGCTCTCGCGCGAATACCGCAGCCGCGCCCAGGCCGACCTCCAGCAGATCATGCAGTCCACCGACAAGGAGGTCGCCGCGGCCGCGGCCCTCGCCCTCGCCGATCTCGGCGACTACGAGAGCACCCTCAGCACCCTGATCGAGCTGAAGCGCCAGCCGACCGAGAACGGTCGCCTCGCCGCCATCTACCTGCAGATGCGCCTGCTCGAGCGCCAGGCCATCCGTGACGCGCTCAAGAACGCGCCGCGCGAGGGCGCGAAGCGCGAGGGCCTGCTGGACGAGATCTCGAAGAAGATCCACGCCATCCACGCCGAAGTCGATGTCCAGGGCTGGAAGGAGAAGGAACTCGACGCCCACCTCGAGGAGGCGGCCGCGCGTGCGATGCTGCGCTCGATGGACCCGCACTCGACGCTGCTGAGCGGCGACGAGCTGAAGGTCTGGAACTACGACCTCAACCCCACCTACTCCGGCATCGGCTCCTACGTCCAGATGGACGACAGCGACAAGCGCCTGATCCTCACCCAGCCGATGTTCGGCGGGCCGGCCTACCAGGCCGGCATCGAGCCCGGCGACAAGGTGATCAAGGTGGACGGCTGGGACGCCCAGGGCCGCGAGGTCGAGGAGGTCACGACCCGTATGAAGGGCCCGGCCGGGACCGTGGTCTCGCTCGAGGTCTACCGCAAGGGCTGGGAGAAGACGCGGACCTTCGACATCGTGCGCGCCACGATCCGCATCCCCACCGTCGTCTACGGCATGATGCCGGGCGACATCGGCTACGTGCGCCTCACCACCTTCGGCGCCGAGACCGACAAGGAGCTGGAATCCGCGCTCGAGGACCTCGAACGGCAGGGCATGAAGTCGATCCTCCTCGACCTGCGCGACAACAGCGGCGGCTACCTCGCCACCGCACGCTCCGTCGCCGGCAAGTTCCTCGAGGGCCGGCAGGTCGTCTGCTACTGGGAGGGTCGCCCGGGCGTCGTCGATCGCCGCTACGAGAAGACCGTCCCCTCCGACAACCCGCGCAAGCTCCCGATGGTCGTCCTGGTCAACCGCCTCTCGGCCTCGGCCAGCGAGATCGTCTCCGGCGCCCTCAAGGACCACGGTCGCGCGACCGTGGTCGGGGAGCGCAGCTTCGGCAAGGGCACGGTCCAGCGCGTCCTCGACCTCGATTCGGTGAAGGACGAGCCCTGGCAGGACGAACCCCGCCTGAACGGCTCCTACGATCGCGGCGAACCCTTCGAGGACCTGAACGGCGACGGCGTCTGGGAGGAGGGCGAGCCCTTCGTCGATCAGAAGACCAAGAACGGGCGCTGGGACGAGGCGGAGAGTTTCACCGACAAGAACGAGAACGGGATCTGGGACCGGGGCGAGGAGTTCGTCGACACCAACCGCAACGGCATCTGGGACGACGCCGAGGTCTACATCGACCTCAACGACAACGGCAAGTACGACCTCGCGCCCAAGATGAAGATCACCATCGCCCGCTACTATCTGCCGAAGGGCGAGTCGATCAACACGGAGCGCGACAAGGACGGTACGATCCGCAAGAAGGGCGGCGTCCTCCCCGACTTCATCATCAAGAACGACCGGCTCTCCGGCTGGAAGATCGAGGAGATCTCCAAGATCCTCGAGAGCAAGAAACTCGAGCAGTACATCGAGGCCAACATCGTTCCCGACAAGGAGCTCTTCAAGTCGCTCGTCGTCACCGACGACAAGGACTGGAAGAAGTACCCCGACTTCGACGCGCTCTACGCCTCGCTCGAGACCCCGCTCTCGAAGGACGACGTGCGCATCTACCTGCGCGCGCGCCTCCGCCGCGAGTGGGCCAACCACACCGGGCGGCCGATGATCGACGAC
>JBFIHP010000167.1:0-6748 GCA_041601735.1 Planctomycetota bacterium
GCGGTCGCGGCGAGCGCGAGGTCGGGCGCCATCGGGAAGAAGCGCCGCAGGCAGCCGAGGAGGAGGAGCGCGCCGGCGATCCCGATCAGGACCGAGGCGAAGCGCATGCCGATGAAGACGCCGATGCGGGTCGCGGCCTGGCGGATGCGCGCGGCGTTGGACTCGGTGACCGCGGGGAGCATGGCCGAGCGGCGCTCATCGAGGGCGTAGCGGAGGCGCCGGCCGAGTATGACCGGGGGCTTCGCTGCGGCGCTCTCGTCCTTCGGGTCGAAGCGACCGTCGAGCGTCCGGAAGGCGAGCGCCTCGAGGATGTAGGCGAGCGGCGGGTGCTGGGCCTGGCCGACGTTCTCGGTGGCGAGGTCGGGCAGCCGGCGCTCGACGGCGAAGTGCAGGGCCTGATCGATGTGCTCCCATTCGTCGGCGCCCTCGCCGGGGGGCGAGACGAGCGCGACGTAGGCGCTCTCGAAGCCCGCGATCAGGAGGATCAGGGCGAAGAGGGTGGACCGCGCGAGGCCGAAGGGCTTCATCGAGAGGGGCTCCTTTCACCGCGAGTCTCCGGCCCCGTCAGGACCGGGCATCCCCGCGTGGATTGTCGCGAATCGGCCACGGGGGGCAAGCCGCAGCTTCCTTCCTGACAAGGAGATGCGATCTCGAGGCTTCAGTCGCGGGGCCGGATGGCCGATCAGGAGAAGGGGATTCGAAGACAGGGAGCGGTCCCGGACCGGGTCCGGATCGCCGGAGGGCATCAGCATGAAGATCCTGATCGTCGATGATTCGCTGGCCATGCGGCGGATGATGCTGCGCACGCTGCGCATGGCGGGCTATGGCGAGCACGAGGTGATCGCGGCCGCCAACGGCCGAGCCGGGCTCGAGGCGGCCCAGAGCGAGGCGCCGGACATGATCCTCTCGGACTGGAAGATGCCCGAGATGGACGGCCTCGAGTTCCTCGCGGCCCTGCGCCAGGGCGGCAGCCGAACCCCCTTCGGCTTCATCACCACCGACGGCAACGCCGCGATGCGTGACGCGGCCCGCGCGGCCGGCGCCGACTTCCTGCTCGAGAAGCCCTTCTCGCCCGAGAAGGTGGGCGCCGCCCTCGACCCGATCCTCGGCTGAAGAGCATCCCGACCGTTCGTCTCGCTCGACGCACAATCCGGAAGGACCCGAATTCCGAGCTCCTGGAGTGCCGGACATACGGTGCCGACATACGGTGCCAGGCACATTCCGCCGCAAATACGGACATAAGGTGCCAGACATAAGGTGCCAGGCACATTCCGCCGGGGCGCGGACATAAGGTGCCAGGCACATTCCGCCGGGGCGCGGGTCGAGTCTGCCGTTTCGAGGAGTCGGAGGGCGCCCCGGCAGAATGTGCCAGGCACCCTATGTCCCGAGGAGTCGGAGGGCGCCCCGGCAGAATGTGCCAGGCACCCGCTGTCCCGTTCCGGACCCTGAATGGGAGAGCGAGCTCTCCCAAACGGCCAGGCCAGCCTGACGCTCCGTGGGGCACCCCGAATCGCGAGGATGCGGCCATGTCCATGCCCAGGGTCGG
The DNA here is from genome assembly GCA_041601735.1 of Planctomycetota bacterium. Classification (GTDB taxonomy): domain Bacteria; phylum Planctomycetota; family DRQF01; genus JACKGY01. The sequence goes on from JBFIHP010000167.1 coordinate 1,547, forward strand.
CGCCGTCTCGCGACTCTGTTACGACCGGCGCCTGATTCTTTAAATCGTTATTTTTCAGTAGCTTGTGTTGATCTGTCGGGGCGCGGCCACGATCGGACGTGAGTCCGGCCGCCAGGGGACCTTCGGGGCGGGCGCCGACAGAGGTCCGGACCGGTCTCCCGTCTCGATCCGAGACTTGACCTCGGAGCGCGGCAAATGAGCCCAGGGGGCGCCGATCACCTTGCCCGAGGCTCGGAAGTCCCCATAATCTGCGCGCAACCGGTGGCCTCGTCTCATGAACGGAGCCACCGGATCGTAAAGGGATCTCGTCGATTCCAGTCTGCCTTCGCCTTGGTTGCGGCTCCTCGGAGTCGCCGCGGCGTCCGATCTTCGGGCGGCCTCGTTGCGCGGAGCGATCGTCATCAGCGCCGCGCGCGCCAGGATAGGAAAACCGAATGAAGGTCAGTTCAGGAAGCCAGGCTCTCCTTCCTCCGCCAGCCACCGGTCCCGACGGCGACCGGACACCGAAGATCGAAGAGCGCAGCTACGACTACAAGATCGACTGGGTCGGCTCCGCCCCCTACTGGCTCTTGCACCTCGCCTGCTTCGCGGTCATCTGGGTCGGCTTCAGCTGGACCGCCTTCGGTGTCGCCGTGGGCCTCTACGTCCTGCGCATGCACGCGATCACGGGCTGGTTCCACCGCTACTTCTCGCACCGGACCTTCAAGACCGGGCGCGTGATGCAGTTCATCTGGGGCTTCATCGGCACGACCTCGGTCCAGCACGGACCGATGTGGTGGGCGGCCCACCACCGCCACCACCATCGCTACTCGGACAAGTTCGAGGATCACCACTCGCCCCGGCAGCGCGGCTTCTGGTGGTCGCACTGCCTCTGGTTCCTGTCGCCGCAGAACTCCGGCACCGATTTCTCGAAGGTCCCCGACCTGGTGAAGTTCCCGGAGATCCGCTGGCTGGACCGGCACTACGTCATGGTCGCCGTCATCTTCGCCGTGGGCGTCTTCGGGCTGGGCTGGCTCCTCGAGGTGGCCGCCCCGGGGCTCGGAACGACCCGCTGGCAGATGCTGGTCTGGGGCTTCGTGATCTCGACGGTCTTCCTCTACCACGCGACCTACACGATCAACTCGCTGTCGCACGTCTTCGGCAAGCAGCGCTTCGAAACCGGCGAGGACAGCAAGAACAACCCCTTCCTGGCGATCCTCACCCTGGGCGAGGGCTGGCACAACAACCACCACCACTACCAGCACGCCACCCGGCAGGGCTTCTACTGGTGGGAGATCGACATCTCCTTCTACATCCTCAAGGTGATGTCCTGGCTCGGCCTCGTCTGGGACCTGAAGGCGGTTCCGCCCAAGGTGCTGGCGGAGGGGCGTCGTCGCGACGCCTCGGAACCGAATTGACCTCCATTCCCAGTCCGGGGTCAAAGTCGTATAAACTGGGCAGGTTCAGCGCCCCGGGGCGACCCGCAAGGAAGTGACAGCCCTGCGGCCTTGATCGCGGCATCGAGACCCTGAAGCGGTGGTCGAATTCGTGACCGACAAGATCCTGATCATCGAAGACGACGAGGGCGTGGCCGAGGTGCTGGCCGACGTGCTCGCGGCCGAGGGCTTCTCGACTCGCGTCGAGCGGACCGCCGCCGAGGGCATGAGGGCGGCGCGCGAGGACCGACCGAAGGCCGTCCTGCTCGACCTGGGTCTGCCCGACATGCCCGGACAGCGCGTCCTCGAGGAACTCTCCAGCTCCGACCCGGATCTTCCGGTCGTCGTCCTCACCGGACAGTCCGAGGTCGAGAAGGTCGTCGAGTGCATGCGCCTCGGCGCCGCCGACTACCTGCCGAAGCCGCTCAACCGTCAGCAACTCCTCGATGCCCTGGTGAGCTGCGATCTGCGCGCGAAGGAACTCCTGAGCCCGGAGACCATCGCCCCCTTCGATGCCGAGGAGAAGAAGATCATCCTCCACGCCCTCGAGGCGACCAACTGGAAGGTGAACGAGGCCGCCCGCCGCCTCCGCCTCGGCCGCGCCACGATCTACCGCAAGATCGACCGCTACGGTCTGAAGCGGCCCTGACCGCCAGGAGCGCCGGCCCGACAGGCCGGCCATCGAATCCCCCAGGTCGGACGATGCCGCTCTGTCAGAGCGGCGCTCCTCGGCGCTCCAGGAGCGCCGGCCCGACAGGCCGGCCTCTGAACTCCTCGGCTCGAAGATGCCGCTCTGTCAGAGCGGTGCTCCTCGGCGCTCCTCGGCGCGTCCTGGACCCGCGATCTGCTATCCTCTCGCCATGTCCGGCTTCCTCGCCCAGGTCGTTCCCGCAGCGCTGAAGCGCCCGATCCACCGCGTCCGGCTCTTCGCCCGCGCGCGCCTGCGCGACCTGGCCGATCTGCGCGCGCGCGTGCAGCCCGCTCCGGTCATCGTGCTCGGTCACCAGAAGTGCGGCACCAGCGCGATCGCGGCCCTGCTCGGCGCGATCAGCGGCAGGAGCGTGGCGATCGATCTGCAGCGCGAGGTCGAACGTCCGACCTTCCAGCGCCTGCACGGCGGCGAGCTCGACCTCGATCGCTTCATCCGGGCGAACAGGCTCGAGTTCAGCCGCGAGATCGTGAAGGAGGCGAACCTCACGCCGCTCCACGCGGAGCTCCGCCGTCGCTTCCCGGAGTCACGCTTCGCCTTCGTGATCCGCGACCCGCGCAGCAACCTCCGCAGCATCCTGCAGAGGCTCTCGCTCCCGGGACGACCCGGGGATGCCGATCCGGCGGCGCTCGCCCGGGTGAGCGAGTCCTGGCGCCTCGTGCTCGACGGCACCTGGCTCGGCCTCGAGGGTGACGACTACCTCGCGATGCTGGCCGCGCGCTGGCAGCACTTCGCCGACATCGCCGCCGGAGCGCGTGACGAACTCGAGATCCTGCGCTACGAGGACTTCCTCGCCGACAAGGCGGGGGCGATTCGCGATCTCGCGGCACGACTCGGGCTGCCGCACGACCGCGACATCAGCGCCGGCCTCGACGTCCAGTATCAGCCGCGGGGCGATCACAGCGCGAGCCTCCTCGACTTCTTCGGCGCGGAGGGACTGGCGCGGATCGAGCGCATCTGCGCCCGCGGCATGGCGGACTTCGGTTACGAGGCGGCCCCCGCGAGCTGACGCCGGCCAGGAGCGCCGCTCCGACAGAGCGGCATCCGGATGCCCGGGAGGATCGATGGCCGGCCTGTCAGGCCGGCGCTCCTGGAGCGCTCCAGGGGCGGAGCGGCTTCAGTCCCGCCTTCGCCAGCGGGCGGCCGGGGCGCCGAAACGCCGCTCGAGAGCCTCGAGGTCGTCGGCGTACTGCTCGAGGAGGATCGCCTCGAAGCGCTCCGGCAGCTCGACTCCCGCGCCCTTGTGGATCACCTCGGCGAAGGGGAAGGACGACCAGTCGAGCTCGGTCGAGAGGCCGAGGAACTCGAAGACCTCGGTCAGCAGCTCGCGCGGCCGCTCCGAGATGTCCTCGAAGAAGCCGAGGAAGAGCCGGTCGGCCGGGAAGTGCTCGAGCCAGCGGTCGATGTTGTCGAGGTAGGCCCCGCGTTCGATCGTCCGCGCGGCGCGGAAGTGCCCCATGAATTCCTCGTCGCTCACCTCGCTCGCCGGCCGCCCGGTCTGCTTCACCAGGTTCATCACCGCCTGCGACCAGGCGCGATCGACCGGATCGCGCATGAGGAAGATCAGCTTCAGCTCCGGCATGATCTTCCTGATGAAGGCGATGCGGTGGTTCGTGAGGCCGCCGTAGCTCGGCGTGATCTCGCCCTTCAGGCGATCTCCCGCGCCGGCGAAGTTGGCGGCGTAGCTCGCCAGAGGCTCGTACCAGTTCCAGTCGAAGTAGTGGAGCTCCTTCGTCTCGGCCAGGAAGACGTCCGAGTGGGGGAGGAGGTTCGCATGGAGCCAGGTCGTCCCGGCCTTCTGGGCGCCGATGCCGAGGAAGTCGGGCAGCGTGAGACCGCGGGCGGAGCGCAGGCCCGAGCGGTAGAGCCACTTGTCGAGGTGTCCGCGGGCGTAGTGCAGCTTTCCGGCCATGCGCGGGCATCCTATGGGGCCTCCGGCGGGCGGTCAAAGGGGGTGAGGAGCGCCGCGGGAGCGCCGCAGGAGCGCCGCTCTGACAGAGCGGCTTCTTCCGACCCGGGGGAGTCGCAGTCCGGCCTGACCGGCCGGCGCAGCGGGAGCCGGGATTCTCGAACGAGCGGCATGCGCTATGATCCGCGCATGACCCGACCGCTCGACGAGATCGTCGCCGTGCTCATCGCCACCTGCCGGCGACCGGAGGGTCTCGAACGCCTGCTCCGCGGCCTCGAGGCCGAGAAGCTCCGGACGGGTTCCGTCGAGCTGATCGCGGTGGTCGTCGACAACGATCCCGATCAGTCGGCCGCGGGCCTTCTCGAGCGGCTCGCCGCCGAGCTCGATCTCGTCATTGTCTCGGGCCACGAGCCGCGGCCGGGCATCCCCTTCGCCCGCAACAGGACCATCGATCTCGCGACGGGCCGCGCGGGCTGGTTCGTCTTCGTGGACGACGACGAGGTCCCGGTCGCGGGCTGGCTCGAGCGTCTCCTCGCGCGGCAACGGGCCACGGGTGCCGAGGTCGTCACCGGTGCGGTCGTCCCGCGCTTTCTCGAGGAGCCGGAGCCCTGGCTCGTGGAGGGCGGTTTCCTCCAGTATCAGCGCCATCCCAGCGGCGCCGAGCTCGACCGCGCCTACACCAACAACACCCTCGTGGCGGCGGCGACCCTCGAGCGCATGGGGCTCCGCTTCGACGAGCGCATGGACGCGACCGGCGGCAGCGATACCCATCTCTTCCGGCGGCTCGTGAAGGAGGGCGGCCGGATCGTCTGGGACGACGAGGCGGTCGTGGAGGAGGTGATCCCGAGCACCCGGAGCGACGCCGGCTGGATCCACCAGCGGGCCTTCCGGATCGGCAACAGCTCGGCCTTCATCGAGAAGGACCTCTTCGGTCCCGGCGCGGTCCTCAAGAAGGTCCTGCTCACCGGCTGCTACCGCATCCTGAAGGGGCTCCTGAGCTACCTGCCGGCGCTCTTCTCGGGCCGGGTCGCGCGGGTCCGGGCGCTGCGCCACGTCGCCTACGGGGCCGGTCTCCTCGCCGGTCTGGTCGGTTTCCGCTATCGCGAGTACGAGCGGCACCACGGCAGCTGAAGTCCCGCCCCCGCATGAAGATGCAGCCCGCGGCCAAA
>JBFIHP010000168.1:0-6739 GCA_041601735.1 Planctomycetota bacterium
CCTGGTCGGCGGCCGCATCGAGGTCGCGGTCGGAGGCCGCGAGCCCGCGCGGCTTCGCCCGCGCGTCCTGATCAATGCCGCGGGCTTCGGGGCCCCGGCACTCTGGCCCGCCGGCGACGAGGATTCCCGACCCGCCATCCGGCTCGTGCGCGGCCACTACCTCGATCACGCCGGCCCCGCGCCGATCCGGCGACTGGTGTATCCGCTGCCGGAGCAGGAGGGCCTCGGCATCCACGCCACGATCGATCTGGCCGGCCGGCTGCGCTTCGGACCGGACACCCTCGAGGTCGAGCGGATCGCCTACGACCTGCCCGAGGGCCTGGCGGCACGCTTCGCCCGGTCGATCCGCCGCTACTATCCGGGCCTCGACGAATCGAAGCTCGTCGGCGGCTACGCCGGCGTCCGCACCAAGGCGGTGATGCCGAACGGCGGGATGCCCGACTTCCGCATCCTGGGGCCCGAGGATCATGGTCGAGAGGGTGTCGTCCACCTGATCGGGATCGAGTCCCCGGGCCTCACGGCGGCGCTGTCCATCGCCGAGGAGGTCGCCCGGCAGCTCGCCCTCTGACCCCACATACGGTGCCAGGCACTTTCCGCCGCGAATTCCCACATACGGTGCCAGGCACTTTCCGCCGCGAATTCCCGTCACATGGTGCCACCCTTATCTAGCTCGAAAGATCGATGAGGGTGGCACCGTTTGTCCGGGAATTGCGGCGGAAAGTGCCTGGCACCGTATGAGGGGTGTTCTCCGTCGCGCTGGATCAGCCTCGTGTGGCTCGAGAAGGCGCCGGATGACGATCAGACGGCTTCGTCGGGGGGGCCGATCTCGACCAGGACGTCGCCGGCGTTGACGGTCTGACCGGCGGCGACGGCGACCTTGAGGACGCGACCCGTCACCGAGCTCCGGATCTCGTTCTCCATCTTCATCGCCTCGAGGACGCAGATGGCCTGCTGGCTCTCGACGACGTCGCCCTCGGCGACGTTCACGGCGACGACGATGCCGGGCATGACCGCCTTCACGATCTCGCCCTCGGTGGACCCTCCCGCGCCGGTGATGAGCCGCGCGTTGCGCTCGCGCTCGCTCTCGACCCGGAGTCGGAGTCCGCGACCGAGACTCACGACATCGACGAGATCGTCCTCCTGACGCATCAACACCTCGAAGGAGCGGTTCTTGACCACGAGCGAGTAGATCCGGGAGCCCTCGATCTTCTTGAAGTCGGCGATCAGGACGTGACCGTCGCGGACGATCTCGTAGTTGCCGTCCTCGGTCTCGTGGACCTCGATCTCGATCTCCTCGCCCTCGTGTTCGACGACGTACTTCACAGTCTTCTCGCTCCACGAACGCGGCCAAAGGACTTCCAGGGATCGAGGCCGCCCTTGCCCGAGCCCGCGAGCTTCCTGCCGCCGCCCTCGACGTGCTTGAAGAGCGCCGCCGCGATGATCGCGGCGTCGAAGACGTCCTGGCGCAGGGGCGGCTTCTCGAAGTGCTCGAGGAAGCTCGTGTCGTAGACGCCGGCGACGAAACGCTCGTCGCGGAGGATGTCGCCGAGGAAGGGGACGTTGGTCCGGAGGCCGGAGATCTTGAATTCGGTCAGGGCCTGCTTCAGCCGGCCGATCGCCTCGGCGCGGTCGTGACCCCAGGCGATGAGCTTCGCCAGCATGGGATCGTAGTGCAGGGTGACCTCGAGTCCCGCGGCCATGGCGGAATCGAGGCGGATGCCCGGGCCATCCGGCAGGATCACAGACTCGATGAGTCCGACGTCCGGCATGTAGTTGTTGTCGGGGTCCTCGGCACAGATCCGCACCTCGATGGCGTGGCCGGTCTGTGCGAGCTTCTCCTGCTCGAAGGAGAGCTTCTCGCCGGCGGCGACGCGGAGCTGTTCGACGACGAGATCGACGCCGACGACGAGTTCGGTGATCGGGTGCTCGACCTGGAGCCTGGTGTTGACCTCGAGGAAGTAGAACTTGCGGTGCCTGTCCACCAGGAACTCGACCGTGCCGGCGTTGTCGTAGCCGATCGCCCGGGCCGCCGTGACCGCGGCCTCGCCCATCTCCGCCCGCAGCTCCGGCGTCATGAAGGGGCTGGGCGACTCCTCGACCACCTTCTGATGGCGCCGCTGCACGCTGCACTCGCGCTCGAAGAGGTGCACGTAGTGGCCGTGCTTGTCGCCGAAGACCTGGAACTCGATGTGATGCGGGCCTTCGATGGCCTTCTCGACGAAGACCGTGCCGTTGCCGAAGGCCTTCTCGGACTCGCCGACCGAGCGTTCGTAGGCCTGCCAGAGGTCCTTCTCGTCGTGGACGATGCGGATGCCCTTGCCGCCGCCGCCGGCCGTCGCCTTCAGCATCACGGGATAGCCGATCTCGCGGGCGGCTTCCTTCAAGGCCTCCTTGGTGAAGCTCGGCCGCTCGATGCCGGGGATGACCGGCACGCCGGCCTTCTCCATCGCGTGGCGCGAGTTGATCTTGTCGCCCATGGCGTCGATCGCCTCGGCATTCGGCCCGACGAAGACCAGACCGGCCTCCTTCACCTCGCGAGCGAAGGCCGCGTTCTCGGAGAGGAAACCGTAGCCGGGGTGGATGGCCTGGGCGCCGGAGCGCCTCGCGACGTCGATGATCTTCTTGCCGTCGAGGTAGCTCTTCCGCGCCTCCGGCGGTCCGATGCAGTAGGCCTCGTCGGCCATCAGCACGGCCCGGCTCAGGCGGTCGGCGGTGGAGTAGACGATCACCGTCTTCATGCCGAGGGCCCGGCAGGCGCGGATGACCCGAACGGCTATCTCGCCGCGATTGGCGATCAGGACCTTGTCGAACATGGTGACCTCAGAGCGGGATGTTGCCGTGCTTCTTCGGCGGATTCTCGTCACGCTTGTTCTCGAGCAACTCGAGCGACTGGATCAGGCGCTGCCGCGTGCGCGAGGGCTCGATGACCTCGTCCACGTAGCCGCGCTCGGCGGCGACGTAGGGATTCCCGAACTTCTCCTCGTAGTCGGCGACGAGCCGATCCATCTCGGACTGCGGGTCCGCCGCCTTCTGGATCTGGCGGCGGAAGATGATCTCGACCGCGCCCTTCGCGCCCATGACCGCGATCTGGGCGCCGGGCCAGGCGAAGTTCATGTCGCCGCGAACGTGCTTCGAGTTCATGACGTCGTAGGCGCCGCCGTAGGCCTTGCGGGTGATGACGGTGATCTTCGGCACCGTGGCCTCGCAGTAGGCGTAGAGCAGCTTCGCACCGTGGCGGATGATGCCGCCGTGCTCCTGGGCGACGCCCGGCAGGAAGCCGGGCACGTCCTCGAAGGTGATTATCGGCACGTTGAAGGCGTCGCAGAAGCGCACGAAGCGGGCACCCTTCACCGAGGCGTCGATGTCGAGGCAGCCCGCGAGCACGGCCGGCTGGTTGGCGATGATGCCGACCACGCGACCGTCGAGACGCGCGAAGCCGATCACGATGTTCATCGCGAAGTCCTTCATCACCTCGAAGAAGTTGCCCTCGTCGACGATGCCCTTCACGACGTCGCGGATCTCGTAGGGCTTGTTCGGGTTCTCCGGCACGAAATCGTCGAGCCAGGCCTCGGCGCGATCGACCGGGTCCTTGCAGGCGATCCGCGGCGGGTCCTCCATGTTGTTGAGCGGCAGGTAGGAGAAGAGCTCGCGGGTGAGCGCGAGCGCCTCGGCGTCGGTGTGGGCCGAGAAGTGGGCCACGCCGCTCTTGGCGTTGTGGGTGTGGGCGCCGCCCAGCTCCTCGCGCGTGACGTCCTCGTGGGTCACGGTCTTCACCACGTTCGGACCGGTGATGAACATGTAGCTCGTGTTCTCGACCATGGTCACGAAGTCGGTGATCGCGGGCGAGTAGACCGCGCCGCCGGCGCAGGGTCCCATGATGACCGAGAGCTGGGGCACCACTCCGGAGGCCAGGGTGTTGCGCAGGAAGATGTCGGCGTATCCGCCGAGGCTGACCACGCCCTCCTGGATCCGGGCGCCGCCCGAATCGCAGAGCCCGATCACCGGCTTGCCGCCCTTCAGGGCGAGATCCATGATCTTGCAGATCTTCGCCGCGTGGGCCTCGGAGAGCGAGCCGCCGAAGACGGTGAAGTCCTGGGCATAGATGTAGCTGAAGCGGCCGTCGATCTTGCCGTAGCCGCAGACGACGCCGTCGCCGAGCACCTTCTGCTCGTCGAGGCCGAAGTCGCGACAGCGGTGCATCGCGAACATGTCGAGTTCGACGAAGCTGCCCGGATCGACCAGGAGTTCGATGCGCTCGCGCGCCGTCAGCTGACCGCGCTCGTGCTGCGCGTCGATGCGGTTCTGCCCGCCGCCCAGCTTCGCCTCTTCACGCATCCGCTGGAGACGTTCGATCTTCGTTTCCCTGGTGCTCATGCCTTCTTCTCGCTGAGTTCGATCAGGACGCCGCCCGTGCTCTTCGGATGCACGAAGGCGATGCGGCAGCCGCCCGCGCCGATCTTCGGTTCCTCGTCGATCAGCTGCAGACCGCGCTCCTTGAAGCGCGCGAGCGTGGCCTCGATGTCGTCGACGCGCAGGCAGACGTGATGGATGCCGGGGCCGCGCCTGGCGAGGAACTTCGCGATCGGCGAGTCCTCGCTGGTGGGCTCCAGCAATTCGATGCAGTCGGCGCCGCCCAGCAACTTGGCGACCCGGACCTTCTGCTCTGCGACGGTCTCGTAACCCTCGAGCTCGAGCCCGAGGACCGACTCGTAGATCGCGACCGCCTCTTTCAGGTCACGGACCGCGACCCCGATGTGGTCCACCTTCTCGATCATCCCGTTCGGCCCTTTCCGAGAACGCTATGTCGTTGAAATGAAAGCGATTAGGAGCCATCGCAGGGGCGTGGGAATGATACGAAGACCGTCTGCTCGGGTCAATCCGGCGCCCCGGCTCCGCTCGTGACGACGAGCCGGTATCCGGAATCGAGCGATTCCCGGTCGAGGAGGGCGCCGTACCGTTCCTCCCAGGCCCCGGATTCGAGGTCTGCAGCCAGGCGTGCGAGCCCCGGGCCGACGTCGCCGATCTTCGCGAAGGTCGAGATCGCGCGCCGGGCCAAGGGGTCGAGATAGCGCTCGGGTCGGCGCCAGTAGGCGCAGAGGAAACCGTCGCTGCAATCGGCCGGGATCGGCAGCGAGCGAACCTCGAACGGGCCGAGGGCCTCCGCCATCTCGGCCATGGTCGGGAAGATCCGGCGGTCGATGGCGACGATCTCGGGGACGTAGTCGCGGGTCAGCCAGAAGCCCGGGTCCTCAGGGTCCCAGGTCAGAAGGACCACTCGCTCCCGGGAGACCCGCCTCATCTCCGCGAGCCCCCGGCGCCAGTCGGGCCAGTGATGAAGCGTCAGGATCGCGAGGCTCGCGGCGAAGCTCCGGTCGGCGAAGGGAAGCGAGGAGGCCGTAGCCCTCACCGCCGGCGCCGCGTCCCGCGCCCGCTGCCGGATCATCTCGAGGGAGGGCTCCACCGCGACCACGCGACGATCCCGCGGCTCGTAGGAACCCGCGCCCGCGCCGACGTTCAGGATCGAGGCGGCGCCGCCGAGCGCATCCTCGATCGCGGCAGCGATGCGACGGTCGGGCCGGCGCAGGTCGGCGTAACCGACGCCGATGCGGTCGTAGATCTCCTCGCCCATGCTCCTCCTCCGCGGTCGTCCATGACCATGACGATTCCCGGGCGGCTCGTCCTCGGGGCGGCCCATGGAGCGCCGATCCTGTCGGGTCGTTCGGGGGCAGCTTGCCGCCCGCCTTCTCTCCGGGAGCGCCAAGCGCCGGACTCGCCGCGAGAGTCTTCGCGGATGCCGGCCCTTCACGCCGGAACTCCTGAATCGAGCAGCGACCCCCTCCGAAACTGCCGACCGAGATCCTCGGTCGATGCTGGCGACTCGGTGAGCGATCCCTCCCGACCGGCCAGGCGAGCCCCGGGGCGCGGGCGCGTTCAGATCTTCTTGACCGCGACGATGGCCTTCTCGAGGTAGCTCGCCGCGATCTTGCCGCAACCCAGCTCCAGCGCCGCCTCGAGCGGGCCGAGACTCGCGCGGCCGCGAGGGCCGAGCTCCTCGAGGGCGATGGCCGCCCCGATGATCAGGGTGTCGATGCGCGACCGCAGGGCCTCTTCGAGCCCGGCGCGGATCCGCTTTCCCGCGCGATCGATCGCCGCCATCTCGATGAGCGCGCGTTGGCGGACGTTGTTCGGGATCTCGTCGTCGGCGGCCACGGCGAGCAGCGCCGGGATGGCGCCGCGAGCTTCCGGGCCGATCTTGCCGAGCGCGCCGACGGCGTGCCAGGAGGTCGCGACACGGCCCTCGTGGTCGGCGAGGAACTCGATCAAGGTCGGCACGAGTGCCTTGCCGCGAGCGCCCAGCGCACCGCTCAGCTCGATCGCGTCCTGACGGACATCGAGCCGCGTCGAGGTCATGAGCCTCGCGAGGAGTTGGGCATCGCGCAGCGGCTGCCGCTCGCTCGCGAGGGTCTCGTCGATGAAGCGGGTGACCTCCTCGACCTCTCGGGGAAAGAGCAGGCGTCCGAGTTCGGCGCCCTCGGCGTCGAGAAGGAGGAGGTAGAAGTTGTTGCGCCCGAGGTGGAATCGCCGGCAGTGCTCGGCCTTGCCGTTCTCGGTGTCGATGCGCGCGAAGACGAGGCGCCGGTCGTAGCCGGAAGCCGCCAGCTCCTTCTCGAGCCCCTCGACGAGGGGCTTGCAATGGACTCCTCAGACCGAGTCGAGGACCTGGACCAGGACCTGTTCG
>JBFIHP010000169.1:0-6734 GCA_041601735.1 Planctomycetota bacterium
CCTCGTCCGTCGCCACGTCGGCCTCTGCTACGACTGCTGCCACCAGGCCCTGGCCTACGAGGACCCGAGGGAGGGTTTCGCGGCGCTCCGCGCCGCCGGCTGCGAGGTCGCGAAGATCCAGCTCTCCTCGGCGCTCGAGATCGAGAGCCCGGCGCGCAACCCCGAGGCCATGGCCCGGCTCGCGACCTTCGCCGAGCCCCGCTATCTCCATCAGGTGGCGGCGATGCGGCCCGACGGCACGCTCGACCGCTTCGACGACCTGCCGGAGTTCCTCGCGAGGGCGCCGGAATCGGACTGGACCAGCGCGCGCGTGCACTTCCACGTGCCGATCTTTCAGGATCGCTTCGGCCCCCTCGGCACGACCCGGGATCATCTGGAGCAGGTGCTCGCCGAGGTCCGCCGCGATCCGATCAGCGAGCTGCTCGAGATCGAGACCTACAGCTGGAGCGTCATGCCGGGCCGCGACGACGCGGCGGCGAGCGAGGATCGCCTGCTCGAGGACATCCTCGCCGAGTACGACTTCGTCATCGCCGCGCTTCGCTGAGCGGGCCGCGCAACAGGAGCGCCGGCCCGACAGGCCGGCATCCGGCCATCGCGGGCATGGAAGCCGCTTCGTGAAGCCCGGCATGCCGCTCTTCGAGGCCCGGAAGCCGCTCTGTCAAAGCGGCACTCCTGTCCTGCGCTTCCGCCCGGCGCTCGCTCGACGATCCATGGCCGCGCAAGGCCAGGGGCGACTCGAGAGAAGCGGCGGAAACTACCGCGCCCTCTTCTTCATCAGCGCCTCGATCTCGTCGGGATCGCGCGGCAGATCGCTCGAGAGCAGGCGGCAGCCGTCCTCGGTCACCAGCACGACGTCCTCGATGCGGACGCCGATGTTCTTCTCGGGGATGTAGATGCCGGGCTCGATCGTGAGCACCTGCCCCGGCTCCAGCTTGAAGAAGAAACCGCCGGGATCGTGCACGCTCATGCCGACGTGATGGCCGAGGCCGTGCATGATGTAGCGACCGTAGCCGCGCTCCTCGATCACCTTGTTGGCGATCCGGTTCAGGGTCATGAAGTTCACACCGGGCTTGCAGGCGTCGATGGCGGCCTGCTGCGCGGCGAGGACGGCCTCGTAGACCTTGCGCTGTTCCCGGTCGAAGCGGCCGCTCACGGGAAAGGTCCGGGTGAGATCGGAGACGTAGTAGCCCCAGCTCGAGGCCGCGTCACAGACCACGAGATCGCCCTTCTCGAGTCTTCGCGTCTTGCGGATGTAGTGCGGCAGACAGCTGTTCGGGCCCGAGCCCACGATGGCCGCGTAGCCGAGGCCCTGCGCGCCGCGGCGCTTCACCTCGTACTCGAAGAGGGCGCCCAGTTCGTACTCGTGCATCCCGGGCTTGCAGGCCGCGATCACGGCGATCATGGCCGCGGCCGAGATCTCGGTGGTGCGCGCCATCATCTCCTGCTCGTAGGCGGACTTCCTGACCCGCTCCTGCTTCAGGAACTTCGCGATGTCGGCTATCTTCCGCCCGGGGAAGGCCGCGCCGAGCTCGCGTTCCAGGCGGCTCTCGCGTGCCTCCTCCCAGTCGAGGGGGTGGCGGCTCCGGTCGAAGCGTCGGTACCAGGGCGAGACCGCGTCATCGACGATCATGCCGCGCTCCGCGGGATCGCGGGGCAGGAAGATCGCGGTCTCCTCGCCGCCCTCCTCGAGCAGGCCGCGCAGGAGATCGAGGTCGAGCGCGGGCGCGAGCAGGACCTCGTCGGCGGCGCCGCGGGCCACGAGTTCATCGGGTGAATTCCAGGTCCGTCCGCCCCATCCCGAGCCGTACTCGATTCGCGGGGTGACGAGGATGCTCCGGCCGGTCCTGCCGGAGACCACGAGGTAGCTGTCGGCGGTCTCGAGTCCGGTCAGGTAGTAGAAGCGGTGGTTCTGCCGGAACTCGTCGTAGCTCGGATTGCTCCGCGCGCCGGGGATGATCGCGACGCCCTGGCCGATCCGCTCGACGAGCCGGGCCCGCCGGGCCAGGAGCTCGGCCTTCGGGACCGGCCCCGGCATCTGCGCGCCGAGCGCGCCGAGGGAGCAGAGCAGGGTCGCCAGGACGAGGATGCGATGCTTCACCGGATCTCCTTTCGCCCCGCCGGGGGCGGGTGAATTCCAGGGGCGGGGTCGTTAGACTCGGCGTCGATCGTGACCCCCTTTTGATCGGGATGCAGCATGGCCTACAACCCCGCCGAGATCGAGCCCAGATGGCAGAGCTTCTGGGCCGAGACCGAAGCCTTCAAGACCGAGGGCCGCTCGGAGCGCCCCAAGTTCTACGTGCTCGACATGTTTCCCTACCCCTCGGGTTCGGGCCTTCACGTCGGCCACGTCGAGGGCTACACGGCCTCCGACATCATGAGCCGCTACAAGCGGATGAAGGGCTTCGAGGTCCTGCACCCGATGGGCTGGGACGCCTTCGGGCTCCCGGCCGAGCAGTACGCGATCGAGCGCGGCGTGCATCCCCGCGACTCGACCCGCGAGAACGTAGACAACTTCCGCGAACAGCTGAAGCTCCTCGGCTTCTCCTACGACTGGGACCGCGAGGTCGGCACCTATGACCCGGACTTCTACCACTGGACCCAGTGGATCTTTCTGAAGCTCCTCGAGAAGGGTCTCGCCTACCAGACCGAGGTGCCGGTCAACTGGTGTCCGGCCCTCGGCACCGTGCTCGCCAACGACGAGGTCATCGACGGCAAGAGCGAGCGCGGCGGTCACCCCGTCATCCGTCGGCCGATGAAGCAGTGGATGCTCCGCATCACCGACTACGCCGACCGCCTGCTCGAGGGTCTCGACCGCATCGACTTCCCCGAGTCGATCAAGTCGATGCAGCGCGATCGCATCGGCCGCTCGGAGGGCGCCGATGCCTCCTTCGCCATCGACGGCCGCGACCTCGCCCTCGAGATCTTCACCACCCGCTCAGACACCATGTTCGGCGCGACCTTCTGCGTGCTCGCGCCCGAGCACGAGATGGTCGACGCGATCACCACCCCGGAATACGCCGCTGCCGTCGCGAGCTACCGCGACGAGGTCGCCGCGAAGTCCGAGATCGAACGCTCGGGCGCCGACGCCGGCAAGACCGGCGTCTTCACCGGCGCCCATGCGATCAATCCCGCGACCGGCGAGCGCGTCCCGATCTGGATCGCCGACTACGTCATGATGGGCTACGGCACCGGCGCGATCATGTGCGTCCCGGGCCACGACGAGCGCGACTGGGCCTTCGCGAGGAAGTTCGAGCTGCCCATCGTCGAGGTGGTCGCCGGCGGCGACGTCACCGAGGCCGCCTATCCGGGCGAGGGACCGCACGTCAACTCCGCCTTCCTCGACGGCCTCGGCAAGACCGCGGCCATCGAGAAGATGAACGCCTGGCTCGAGGAGAAGGGCCTCGGCCGGCGCGTCGTGCGCTACCGCCTCCGCGACTGGATTTTCGCCCGCCAGCGCTACTGGGGCGAGCCGATCCCGGTCGTGCACGGCGAGGACGGCCGCGTCCATCCCCTGCCGGAGAGCGAGCTCCCGCTGAACCTGCCCGACGTCGAGAACTACCAGCCCACCGGCAGCGGCGACTCCCCGCTCGCGGCGATCGAGGACTGGGTCCGGACCACCGTGCCCGGCACCAAGGCGCCCGCGAAGCGCGAGACCGACACCATGCCCGGCTCCGCCGGCAGCTCCTGGTACTTCCTCCGCTTCATCGATCCCCACAACGGTGAGGCCCTCTGCGACGTCGATCTCTCGAAGCGCTGGATGCCGGTGGACCTCTACATCGGCGGCGCCGAGCACGCGGTCGGCCACCTCCTCTACGCCCGCTTCTGGACCAAGTTCCTCTTCGACCTCGGGCTGTGTCCGGTCGACGAGCCCTTCGCGAGGCTCGTGAACCAGGGCATGATCCTGGGCGAGGACAACCGCAAGATGTCCAAGCGCTACGGCAACGTCGTCAACCCGACCGACGTCATCGCCGACAACGGCGCCGACGCGCTCCGGCTCTACGAGATGTTCATGGGGCCGATCGAGGCCGAGAAGCCCTGGAGCACGACCGGCGTCGAGGGCATCCGCCGCTTCCTGAACCGGGTCTGGCGGCTCTACTTCGACGAGGACGATCGGCTCTCCTCCGCCGTCGTCGAGGGCGCGATGAGCGACGAGGTGGCGCGACTCCTGCACAAGACCATCGACAAGGTCGATCAGGACACCGAGGGCCTGCGCTTCAACACCGCGATCGCGCAGATGATGATCTTCGTGAACGAGATGACCAAGCTGGAGCAGCGCCCGAAGGAGGCGCTCGAGAGCTTCGCCCTCCTCCTCGGCCCCTACGCCCCGCACCTCGCCGAGGAGCTCTGGTCGCGCCTCGGCAACACAGGCGGCCTGAAGGGCGCGAGCTTCCCGAAGGCCGACCCCGCGCTGCTGGTCGACGACGTCGTCGAGCTCCCGGTCCAGATCAACGGCAAGGTCCGCGCTCGCCTCTCGGTCGCCGCCGACGCCAGCGAGGACCAGGTCCGCGAACTGGTCTTCGCCGACGACAAGGTGAAGGCCCAGATCGAGGGCAAGGAGCTCAAGAAGTTCATCTACATCCCCGGCCGCATGATCACCCTCGCCGTCAAGGGCTGAGTCGAGGGCGAGCGCCGCCTCAGGAGCGTCGCTCCGATAGAGCGGCATTGCCATTCTCGCCGTGCATCGAATGCCGGCCTGTCGGGCCGGCGCTCCTCTCGACGAGGATCGAACGAAGAAGGCCCCCGCGACGGTCGCGGGGGCCTTCTTCAAGGAATTCCTGGCCGAAGCGTCAGCCCTCGAGGCGGGCTCGGGCCTGCTTGATCATCAGGCCGGTGGTGGCGGGCTCGAAGCCGGCCTCCTTCAGACGCGTGAGCACGATCATGCCGGCGTACTCGCGGCCGGTGAGCACGTAGATCGAGCCGAGGAGGAGGTTCGAGCCCTCGTCGTTCGGGTTGTCGATCAGGTAGCGCTCCAGGGCCTGGACGTTGGTGCGGATGCGCGGGCCCTCGAAGAGGTCGTCGAGCAGCACGGCCGCGTCGAGCATGCGCCGCTCGGAATCGCCGACGAAGTTGACGAAGGCCCAGGCCGCCAGCGGGTGATCGCCGGCGTTCCAGAGGGCCCAGGCCATGCGCGCGAGCGCGTCCTTCGAGCCGTCGTGGATCCAGGCCTGACGATAGGCCTCGGCCGCCTTCAAGGACTCGCCGGCCTCGAGGTACGCGTCGCCCTTCGCCAGGGCCGTCGCGAAGTCCGGACCGGCGTCGAGGTCGGCCACGATCGGGACGATGGCCTCGGTGGTGCGCGATGCCGTCGTCTCGACCAACGCCGGGGCGACGTCGTCGGTGTAGGGATCGTCGTCGAAGGCCGCGGCCGGCAGGTAGCCGCTGCTCACGTAGGGTTCGCGGCTCTCGTAGACGTAGACCGTCCGGTAGCGGGGGTACCAGCTGTAGGACCAGTAGTAGGGGTAGTAGCAGCCGTAGAAGCGCGGGTACCAGTAGGGCGCGCAGTACCAGCTGCGGTAGCCCCAGCCGTACCAGTTGCAGTCCCAGTAGGCGCTGCGGTAGTAGCCCCAGCCGCCGTAGTAGCCGAAGCCGAAGCCGCCGCCGCCGAGGTAGAAGTAGAAGTCGGAGTGGCCGCGCTTGTAGTGATGGTGGTGGTGACCGCGATCACGCCCGTATCCGTCCCCGCGGCCGACCGCGCCGCCGCCGTCGACGCGCAGGCCGGAGTCGGGCGAGCGCCGGGCGTCGGAGTCGACACCGGAGCGGAGGCGCGGCTGCATGCCGCCCGTGCCCTCGGTCGAACGAGCCCCGTTGCGTCCCGCCGCCGCGCCGCCCCCCGCGTCGCGACGGGCGCCGGCCTCGCCGCTGCGACCCGAACGATCGAGACGGGAATCGAGCGAGTTGCGATAGCTCTCGGCCGAGCGGTAGCCGTCGTTGCGGCGCGCGCCGAGGCTCGAACCGCCCGGGTTCGTGCGGGCCGAACGACTGGAGATGCTCCGCGACGAGCCCGCACCGCGCGACGAGTTCGAGGGCGCGAGCCGGGCCGAGCCGTTGGTGCCGCTCGGGCGGCCGAAGCTGGACGGCGCGCTCCGCGACGTGGTACCCGAAGAACGGCGCGAGTAGCTGCCGCTGTAGAGGCGCGGCGAGGAGTTGGTGCCGTAGGGCGCCACCCGCGACGAGCCGCCGCGGCCGGTGCCGTAGCTGCGCGAGGAGCCGCCCGGATTCGTGCGGGAGCCGAAGCTGCCGGAGGGCGAGCGCGCGCCGCTGCTCCGCGGCGTGAAGCGGCTGCCGGAGGAGCGCGGGGCGAAACCGCCCGAACGGGACCCGGATGAACGCGACGAGCCCGAGAAGGAGGGACTGCTCCGGCCGACCGAGGAACTCCGGCTCGAACCGATGCTCCGGCTCGGCGAGGAGCGACTGCCGGAACCGATGCTCGAGGAACGACGCGAACCTCCCGAGATGCTGCCGCCTCCACGCGAAGGCGCGGAGCGCCCCATGCTCGAGGAACGACCGCCGGTCGAGGAACTCCGGCGCTGGGCGGAGGCCTCCGCCACGATCGCAGCCATGAACAGGAGGATCAGGGGGATCGTGGTGAGGATCGTGAATCTTCGGACCATGTCGTCACCTTGCCTTTCATCCGCTGGAAGCATGGTACCCGACCGAGGCCCCGTGATCCCAGGGAAAGCGCGGCCCGAGATTCGACAAGAGAAGAAACCGCTCCGCATCCGGGCCGTCATCGA
>JBFIHP010000170.1:0-6722 GCA_041601735.1 Planctomycetota bacterium
GCCCGATCCGGCCGAGCCCTTCGTCATGATGGTCGGCACCGAGACCGTCGGCGACCTGCTCGGAAGCTGGCGCGTGCGTCGGATCACGACGATCGACGCGGCGGGTCAGGAGGTTCCCGTTCCGCCTGTCGCGACGATCGACCCGGACACCGGTCTGAAGAGCGTGGTCGAGCCCTGGTTGCTGGTGGCCGAGGCGCGATTCGGGACGAGCCGGGTGACCGCTACCAAGCGGATCCTCATGCAGAAGACGCCGATCTTCCAGTTCCTCGCGTTCTACGACAGCGACCTCGAGATCAACCCGGGCCCGAACATGATCCTGAACGGCCGCGTCCATTCGAATGCCGATCTCTACCTCACCGCGGGCAACGGCCTCAGCGTCGATTCGCACTACTGCCGCGCGGTCGGCGACCTCCACCGGAGGCGCAAGGACTCGAACTCCCTGCCCGGCGGCTGGGTGAAGGTCCGCGACATGGCGAGCGACAATCTCGTCGTCCTGCCCGATCGCGACGATCTCCTGGTCCAGGGCATTCCCTCGCTCTCGGGTCTCGACTCGGACTTCGCGGGCTGGGACCTCGACGGCGACGGCCTCTTCGATCAGGTCGGCGAGATGGCGCCCTTCGCCCCCGAGGTGACCATGCTCTTCGGCGGCACGCTCCGCACCGGCGAGCACGGCGTTAAGGCCGTTGCCCACCCGAGCATCCAGAGCATCCAGGCCTTCGAGGCGACCGGCTCCGGAACCGGGGGCAGCCACGTCCCGAACGGCAGCGGCGGCTACACGCCCGTGCCCCCCGGCACGGGCAGCCACGTCGAGGGCTACTTCAACCGCAACGCGGAGCTCCGCATCTTCGACGACCGAGTCTACGACGGCAACGGCAACGACGTCACGAGCCTGATGCCCCCCGGCTTCATCACCGAGCAGAGCTTCTACGACGGCCGCGAGAAGAAGGAGATCGATGTCACGGTGATCGACCTCGCCCGCCTGAGCGACATGGACGGCGACCCGAACACGCTCGATCCCTCGCCTCACTTCCCCGCGAACGGGCTGCTCTTCGCGACCCGAAGCGACAGCGCGCCGGGGAACCCGAACGGCATCGTCCTGACCAACGGCGCCGAGCTCAACGTGCCCTCGCGCTGGGACCTCGGCGAGTACGGCCCGGGCGGCGCCCATGCCGGCCTCGCACCGCCGGCCGGCGCTTACGGTTTCGGCGCCCAGGAACGGATGGGGCTCACGGTGGTGAGCCCGGCACCGGTCTTCGTGCACGGCGACTACAACACCCAGGCCAAG
Organism: Planctomycetota bacterium; assembly: GCA_041601735.1. Taxonomy (GTDB): domain Bacteria; phylum Planctomycetota; family DRQF01; genus JACKGY01. Next base: position 1,286 of record JBFIHP010000170.1, read on the forward strand.
AAGGCCTCGGCCGTCATCACCGATACGGTGAGTCTCCTGAGCAAGGACTGGGACTTCAGCAAGAGCGCGTCCTCGTCGTTGCCCGTCGCGGCGAGCACGCAGTACAACCTCGCCTTCATCACCGGCAACCAGATCACGATGCCGGGCGGCTACAACGGAGGCCTGGAGAACCTTCCGCGCTTCCACGAGAGCTGGTCGGGGAAGACCTGCAAGATCCGCGGCTCCTTCGTCAACACCTGGCGCAGCGCCGTGGCGACGGGCAGCTGGTTTTACGGCGGCAACAACTACAAGGCCCCGATCCGCGACTGGGGCTTCGACGACGACCTCGACACCGAGCTCCCGCCCTTCACGCCGATGGTGATCGATTCGATCAATCTCGGGCTCGACATCCGGGGCTGAAGACCCGCGGCCGACGGGCTCCGGGGGATCGTGAGCGGCTCCGCGGGTCGCCCTCGAAGGCCGGCACCCATCCTCGCTATACTGCGAGTAACCCCCGAGGAGCCCGCGCCATGATCGAGGCGATAGATTTCCGCAAAATCCCCGCCGAGGAGCGTCTGGCGCACTACGGCCTGCTCTTCGCGCTGGCCGCCACCGACGGCGGCTTCGACCGCGAGGAGATGATCCTGATCCACGACGTGCTCCAGGCCGACGATCTCGGACCCGAGGAACGCGATCGCCTCCGGCTCTTCGCCGTCAATCCACCCGCCATGGCGGACTGCCTGGACGTCCTCCAATCCTCTCGCGACGAGTTGCGTCACGGGACGATGATGAGCCTCGTCGATGTCGCCTATGCCGACGGCGTTCTCACCGAGAAGGAGGAGCGCGCGCTCGAGGAGGTGCGCGAGCGGCTCGCCGTGCGCCCGGAGCAGCTGCGCGCGATGCAGGAGTTCATCGACGACCTGGGCGACATCGATCTCGAGCGCGAGCCGACGGAGACCGAGGTCAAGACCTTCGCCGCCCGGGCCGCCGCGCTCGCCGCGACCGGCATCCCGCTCGCGGCGGTCTCCTTCAGCGCGACCGTCGGCCGGATCCTCCGCTTCGGGCCGGAGACGCTGCGCGCGGCTCTCGGATTCGGCATGGGCAAGGTCGCGGGAACGCCGATCTCGGTCCTGGTCGGCTCCCAGGTCTCGGTCAGCGTGAGCGAGTTGCTCCACGGCCCCGAACTCGGCGACGACGAACAGCGCGCGCGCCGCATCATCCGGCGCGAGCGCCTTCAGGAGGCGATCGAGCACCTCCAGAGCACGATCGAGGAGCTGAGCGCCCTGATCGACGACAAGCGCCGAGCGGGCGAGAGCGACGAGCTGACGGCGCTCGAGAATCGCCGCGACGGGCTCGTGCAATTGGCTCGCACCCGGCGCTCGGCCCTGGAGGACCTCTGATGACGAGCACCACGGACGGCTGGCGGGCCGGGGGCGTCGTCTTCGACCTGGACGGCACCCTCGTGGACAACATGCGCCTCCACGCCGACGCCTTCCAGGCCTTCGTCCGGGCGCACGGCCTGCCCGAGCTCGACGAGGAGATGCGGCGCAAGCTCGACGGTCGGAGGAATCGCGACATCTTCCCCGTGCTCTTCGGTCGCGAGCTCGCGGAGGACGACCTCCGGGCCTATTCACGCCAGAAGGAGAGTCACTATCGGGAACTCTCCCGCGGCAAGCTCGCGCCGCTCCCCGGTCTGATCGACTTCCTCGACCGTCTCGACGAGAGCGGGGTCCCGATGGCCATCGCCACCTCCGCTCCGGAACCCAACGTGCGGCACAACCTGGAGCAGATCGGGCTCGCCGATCGCTTCGCGCACGTCATCCGCAGCGATCAGGTCGCACGGGGCAAGCCCTGGCCCGACGTATTCCTCGCCGCGGCCGAACTGATCGGCATCGAGCCGCGACGTTGCCTGGCCTTCGAGGACGCGCCCGCCGGCATCCAGGGAGCCGGGGCCGCGGGGATGAGCTGCGTCGGGATCACGACCAGTTTTTCGGATAGCATGCTGGCGGAGGCTCATCCGATCCGGGCCGCCGCAGCCGACTACAGGATCGTGATGGAACAGCCGGTCCGATTCGGTCTGGCCTGAACCGGAGAGTCCCCATTTCACGTACAGAAGACATCCGGCGCATCCGCGAAGCCCTCGAGGGAGCCGCCGAGATCGCCCGCCGTTACGACCCCGAGACCATCGAGGTGAAGCGGAAGTCGGGAGGGAGCCCGGTCACCGAGGCCGACGATCTCATCGACGATCTTCTCCGCGACATCCTCCCGGAGGCGGGTGACGGCTGGCTCTCCGAGGAGACGCGCGACGACAAGACGCGGCTCGACTGCAGCCGCGTCTGGATCGTCGATCCGATCGACGGCACCAAGGAGTTCGTGAAGGGCATCCCCGAGTGGTGCATCTCGATCGGTCTCGTCGAAGACGGCGTGCCGGTGGCCGGCGGCATCTGCAATCCCGCGACGGGCGAGGTGATCCTCGGCTCGGTCGAGACCGGTGTCACGCTGAACGACAAGCCGGTGAGGATGCGGGAGGACGTTCCGGTGAAGGGCTCCCGGGTCATGGCCAGCCGCAGCGAGTTCAAGCGCGGCGAATGGGACCGATTCGCGGAGTCGGCCTTCGAGGTCGTCCCCTGCGGCAGCGTCGCCTACAAGCTGGGCGTCGTCGCGGCCGGACTCTTCGAGGCGACCTGGACCCTCGTTCCCAAGAACGAATGGGACGTCGCGGCCGGTGCGGCCCTCGTGACGGCCTCCGGCGGCCTCGTCCTGTTGAAGGACGGCAGCCGTCCCGTCTTCAACCGGGAGAACACCTTGCTTCCCGGTTTCTGCGCAACGCCCGACCCGGCGCACTCGCCGGAGTGGGGCCCGTTCCTGAAGGAACTGCTCGGTTCCTGAGGAGGTTTCCATGAGCAAGAAGAGAGTCGTCGTTCCCCTCGCTCCCGGGTTCGAAGAGATCGAAGCGGTCACCGTCATCGACGTGCTGCGGCGGGCCGAGATCGAGGTGATCACGGCCTCGCTCGATCCGGGTCCGGTGCGCGGGGCCCACGGCATCACGGTGATCGCCGACCTCGACATCGACGCCCTGCCGCAGAGCGAGTTCGACATGGTCGTGCTTCCGGGCGGTCTGCCCGGCGCCGAGCACCTCACCAACGACCGTCAAGTGCAGACCCTGCTGCGCCGTACGATCGACTCGGGCGGCCGCGTCGCCGCGATCTGCGCCGCCCCGATGGCCTTCGGGCCCTCGGGACTCGCCGCGCAGCGCACGACCACCTGCTACCCCGGCTTCGAGAATCGCTTCGAACAGGCGAAGCAGGTCGAGAATCGCGTGGTGATCGACGGCCCGCTGATCACGAGCCGGGGCCCCGGCACGGCCCTCGAGTTCGCGCTCGAGCTGGTCGGACTGCTGGCCGGCGAGGAGACCGCCGCCAAACTCGAGTCCGCCATGCTGACCCGACGCTCCGAGGACGTCTTCAGGAGCTGAGTCTCAGACCTTCCGATCCTCGGGCAGGGCGGCCAGGAAGTCCCCCAGACGGGGATCGAGACCTTCGGCGCCGGGTTCGAAGAGCAGGCCGAGGCAGCTGCCGTCGACGCCGTCTCGACGGCGCCGAAGTTCCGCCTCGATCTCGATCCTCATGAAGTCGCCCGGCAGGAGGAACGTGAGGCGACCCCGCGTGCCCGCTTCGATCGTTCCCGCCAGCCCCGGTGCCAGCGTCATGGCGAGACCGCCCAGCGAGAGATCGACGAGGCGGCCGCAGAGGCAGATCGGACCGAGGGCGAAGTCGACCCAGACGGTCTCGTCGAGGCGATAACGCGGAAACCGGCGCCGATCGAAGAAGGGGCGGTCCACGGGGCGCAGCCGGGCGAGGTCCCGGTCGGGATCGACGAACTGGAGACCGACCCGCAACGACCCGGACTCCTCCTCGAGGTGAATCACCCGGGACTCGATCCGATGCTCGACCTCGCTTCCCGCCATGCGGATCTCGAGTTCGAGACCGGCATCGACGGCGGGCCGGCGATCGGTGCCCACGGGCCAGTCGATGCTCGCACCGCCGCCGGAACTGTCCAGCACCCGGACCGCGAACACCGCGCCGCCCACGAGGCGCGCGGCGGCGGCGACGATGCGATTCGTCGGCTCCGACCGCTGCTCGACGCGACGGTCCTTCTCGATTTGTCGTTTTCTGAAGAAGAGCATGGGTTCCGGCAAACAGGGGCCCTGCTCCCCTTCTATCGGATCGCCGCGGCGCGAAGATGAGATCGGGGACGAAGAACGACGGAGGGATCCGCCTCGTTCGACGTCATGACCGGGTCGGGACGAGGCACCCGAGCGACCGCGCATTTTCTTGCCGACGGAAATCTCCGTGCAAGCCGTGCATATGGTCGAGTGGAACCCGGGGCGGGCTTCTCCAGTGCCCCGGTTTCCGGTGTCTCACGACACCCGGCCGGCGTCGGGTGGACGGCTATTCCGTCCTGGCCCGCGGTCCTGAACAAGGGCCCTTCCGGGCATCGATCGAGCGGCGACAAGGATCAGAGCTCGACGCCGGCCATCTTCTCTCCTTCTGCCTGGGCGGCCCGCGACCGCCAGCCCGCTATCGATAATCCAGACTTATCACCACAGACAGAATCAATCAGGCGGGCTTTTGGCCTTCCGGATCGAAGATAGGGCTGTCCGAAACGGAGAACAGCCATGACCGCCGCACGCCCCGAAGTCAGCCTGAGGTCCCTCCTGCTCGCCCAGTTCAGCGGAGCCTTCAACGACAACGCCTGGAAGATGATCGTGACCTTCCTGCTCCTCGGCTCGGTCGTCGCCGGCGCCGACGGCCAGGCCGAAGCCCAGGCCCTGACGACGAAGGCCTTTCTGGTCTTCACCCTGCCGCTCGTCCTCTTCTCGTTGCCGGCGGCCTGGCTCGCCGATCGCCTCGCGAAGGACCGGATCATCCGCTGGATGAAGGCCGGCGAGATCGTGTTGATGGCCGCGGGCGCCCTCGCCCTCCTGATCGAACCGCGCGGCGGCCTCCTCGCCCTCCTCGTCCTCGGCGCCATGGGTGCGCAGAGCGCCATCTTCAGCCCCGCGAAGTACGGCATCATCCCCGAGCTGGTCGCCCGCGACCGGATCGTCGCGGCCAACGGCGCCCTCGAACTCGCGACCTTCGTGGCGATCATCCTGGGGACCGGTCTCGGCGGCATCATGCTCGAGCTCAGCTCGAGTCGCCCCGCCCTGGCGGCGCTGGCCCTGACCCTCTTCGCCGCACTGGGCTTCGTCGCGGCCCGACGCATCCCGCGCCTCGCTCCGGCGGCGGCGCGCGACGAGAGCTTCCGCGCGACCCTCGAGGGCGGCTGGCGTGCGCTGCATCGCGACCGGGCGCTGATGCAGGCAACCCTCGGCTCGGCGGCCTGCTGGCTTTTGCTCGCGCTCCTGGGCCAGGACATCCTGGTCTACACCAAGAACGACCTCGCCCTCGGCGAC
>JBFIHP010000171.1:0-6716 GCA_041601735.1 Planctomycetota bacterium
ACGTCCCCCCCGCCGCGGCGTTCGCGCCGATCCGGCGCATCGGCGGCCGCACGGGGTGGTACGCGTACGACTGGCTGTGGGCGCTGCGCGGCGCGCTCGACCTCCTGGTGGGCGGCGTGGGGACACGCCGCGGCCGGCCGGACGAGGAGCGGCTGCGCGTCGGTGACGCGCTCGACTTCTGGCGCGTGGAGGCCTACGAGGAGGACCGGCTGCTGCGGCTGCGGGCCGAGATGAAGCTGCCCGGCCGCGCCTGGCTCGAGTTCGAGGTCGTGGAGCAGGACGGCGAGGCCGAGATCCGGCAGACCGCGCTCTTCGATCCCGTGGGCTTCGGCGGCCGGGCCTACTGGTACGGCATCTACCCCCTGCACGGCCTCGTCTTCTCCGGGATGCTGCGAGCGATCGCTCGCGAGGGGCTCCGCGCCGCGGGCAAGGCGACGGAGGTCTCGCTCGAGGTCGAGAGGGGCGAGGTCGAGAGCCGGGCCTGATGATCGAGGAGGACGGACCATGATCGACATCGGAGCGAATCTCGCCGACCGCGCCTTCAAGGCGGACTGGCGCGAGGTCGTGAAGAGAGCCGGAGATGCCGGGGTCGAGCGCATCGTGGCCACGGGCTCCTCGGTCGAGCGCAGCCTCGAATCGCTGGCCCTCGTCCGGCAGCTGCCCGGCGTCTTGACCATGACGGCGGGCATCCATCCCCATCACGCGCGCGAAACGAGCGACGAGGGCTGGGCCGTCCTCGAGAAGCTCTGGTCCGAGGCGGAGGTCGTCGCGGTGGGGGAGTGCGGTCTCGACTTCTTCCGCGACCTCTCGCCCCGCGATGTCCAGCGCGCCGTCTTCGAGCGTCATCTCGAGGCCGCGGCCGGGAACGGCCTGCCGCTCTTCATCCACGAGCGCGATGCCGGCGACGCCATGATCGAGATCATGAGCGCCTGGCGCGATCGCCTGGGCCGCGCGGTCATCCACTGCTTCACCAACGACGCGGATGTGCTCCGCCGCTACCTCGATCTCGATCTCATGATCGGCATCACCGGCTGGATCTGTCACGAGACCCGCGGCATCGACCTGCGCGAGACCGTGAAGCTCATCCCCGACGATCGCCTCATGATCGAGACCGACGCCCCCTACCTCTACCCGATGTCGCTCGTGCCCCTGCCGAAGTCGCGCCGCAACGAGCCGGCCTTCCTCGGCGCGGTGCGCGACACCGTCGCTGCCTGCCGCGGCCAGACTCCGGAACACATCGACGCGATCACCACGGCCAACGCCCGCGCCTTCTTCGGCCTCGATTGAGAGGAGCGCCGGCCCGACAGGCCGGCATGGGTGCTCGACGGAGTGGAGAATGCCGCAGGAGCGCCGGCCTGACAGGCCGGCATGGGTGCTCGATGGAGTGGAGAATGCCGCAGGAGCGCCGGCCTGACCGGCCGGCATGGGTGCTCGACGGAGTGGAGAATGCCGCTCTGTCAGAGCGGCGCTCCTGCGGCGCTCCTGCGGCGCTCCTGCGGCGCTCCTATCCCGGGATCGCGTCGCGGAGGCGGCCGAGGGCGACCTTCAGTTCGTCCCAGACGCTCGAGCGCGCGCGACCGCTGCGCTCGGCGACCTCGGCCAGCGAGAGGCCCTCGATGTAGTAGAGCTGGACGAGCTCGCGGATGCCGGGCTCGAGGTCGTTCAGCGCGGCCTCGAGGCGGTCGGCGTTCTCGCCGCGCGCGGCGCGGCTCGCGATCGAGGTGATCGAATCGGGGAGCGCCGAGGCCATGCTCGCGGCGTCGAGTTGCCCGCGCGCGGCCCGGCGGCCCTTGGCGCCGAGGTAGCGGACCCGGTCGCCCACGACGTTGCGGGCGAGGGCCACGAGCCAGCGCCGGAGGCTTCCCGCGCCCTCGTCGATGAAACCCTCGCGGAGCTGCCAGGCGCGGAAGACCACGAGCTGGAAGAGGTCCTCCTCGTCGCAGTCCGCGCCGGAGACCCCGCCGGCGAGCCTGCGGATGAAGAGCCGCAGGGGCAGGGCGTGGGGCTCCATCAGCTGCGCGAAGGCGAGGTCGTCACCGCGGCGCATCCGATCGACGAGCGAGGCGCCGGCGTCCGCGGCTTCAGTCACGGCCGGGTCTCCGGGGCGCGAGGTTGAGGACGGGGCGGAATCCGATCGTGCTGTCGGGCGACTTCGCCTCGGTGCCGACCCGCATCGCGGAGCGCGCGGCATCGACGGGGTAGCCGAATGCGCCGCCGCGGAAGATGCGGATGTCGCTCGCGTTGATCCGGCCGAGCCGAAGGCCGTCGCCCGCGCGGACCGGTTGCTCGTAGTCGGAGAAGCGGTCGAGGCACCACTCGTAGACGTTGCCGTGCACGTTGTAGAGGCCGTAGGGATTCGGGTCGTAGGAATCGACGGGGGCGTGCAGGGCGTGGCCGTCGTCGTGATCCCCGAGGCCGCTCTCGCCGGCGTTCGAGGCCAGCTCCCGCAGGTTGCGATCGACGATGTTGATCCGACCGGCGGCCGTCCTCGGGTCGTCGCCGAAGCTCCAGAAGCTCGTCGTGCCGCCGCGGGCCGCTCGCTCCCACTGGGCCTCCGTCGGCAGAGTCAGGCCGTAGCGGGCGAGTCCCCCCATGGCGTCGTACCAGCCGATCGACTCGACCGGATTCGTCTCGGTGATCGTCTCGACCCCGCGGACGGTCTGGCCCGGGCGGTGCGTCGAGGGGTTCTCGCCGGCGAGGCGCAGCCAGACGCTCTGCCAGATCTCGTACTTCGCGATCATGTAGGGGGCGAGTTCGACCTCGTGCCGGGGCGCCTCGATCGGCGCGGCTCGCGGGTCGAAACCCGGGACGCCCCGCTCGGTCACGCTGCCCATCTGGAAGCTGCCGCCCGGGACGAGGACGAGGACGAGGCCGCGCTCCGGCGTGAGCGGCGGCAGACGGCCGGCCTCGTCGCGGCGCGGGATCTCCTCCTCCGCGTGCGAGAGCAGCTGAAGGAACTCCTGGAGCCGGGAGTCCGGGTCGGCGCCGAGAGGCACGAGCCCGGAGATCGGCTCGAGCGTGAATCCTGCGAAGCGCCGGTCGGCCGCGACCTCGCGCGCGGCCTGCTCCCAGCCGCCTTCATGGGCGTCGATCGTCCGCGCCCGGATGCCCTCGGCGGCGTCGAGTCGATTGCGGATCGCCTGGATGAGCCCGCGTTCGGGGCCGCCGAGGCGATCGAGCTGGCCCACGAGGTGGCCGAGGATGTCGGCGCGCCAGGCGTCGGCCGCCTCGGGATAGCTCGAGGCCTCGAGCCGGGCGGTCATGGTCTCGTAGGCTCTCATGCGGGGCGCGAGGAGATCGGCGACCACGGCGCGACCGACTTTGGCCTGTTCGCCCTCGAGGCCCATGCGGCCGTCCTCGAAGGCCGCGAGCTCGTCGCGCATGGCCTGGAGCTCGGCCCAGACCTCCGGCATGGCGGCGGCGATGGCGCTCTCGTCGAGAGGGATCTTGCGGGCCTCGAGCTCGGTCAGCGCGCGGCGGTGACGTTCGGCTCGCTCGGTGACCCGGCCCGCGCGATCGAGCCAGCGCCTGAAGCGCGGGGCGACCTCCGGACTGACCGGCCAGAGCGAGTTCGTCTCGGCGATGAGGTCGTCGATGCGCTTGACGTCGGAAAGAACGAGGACCTCGTCGAGAGAGCGCTCGAGGTCGTCGCCGCGTTCGACGGCCTCCCGGCGCAGGTCCTCGATGCGGCGGTTCTTCTGCCAGGTCAGGACGGAGAAGACGGTCAGCGAGGCCAGGATCAGCAGCGCGAGCGTGGCGACGACCGCGTTGCGCCGGTACCAGCGCAGGGCTCGCGTGGTCGCGCCGACCGGGCGGACCGACACGCTCTCGCCGCGTCGGAGCCGTCCGAGGTCGGCGGCGAGGAGTTCGGCGCTCTGGTAACGTCGCCGCGGATCGATCTCCATCGCCGTGGCCACCACCACGGCGAGGTCGCGCGAGGCGGCCGACTCGACCCGATCGAGCGCCGGCGCCTCGCCCCGGATGACCTGGCGGAAGGTCTCCTCGACGGTCGCGCCGCCGAAGGGCCGCTGCCCGGCGATCAGCTCGTAGGCGGTGACGCCGAGGGCGTAGACGTCTTCCAGTCGCGAGGCCGGAAGTCCCGGCTGCTTCAGCCGCTCCGGCGCGATGTAGGCCGGCGTCCCGAGCAGGTCCTGCGTGGCGGTGAGCGAGGGCGCCTCGTCGTCCTCGATCTTGGCGAGACCGAAATCGAGGAGGACCGGTGAGCCGTCGGGCCGCAGCATGACGTTGCCCGGTTTCAGGTCGCGGTGGATGACGCCCTGGTCGTGCGCCGCCGCGAGGGCCTCCGCGACCTTCTCGAGCAGGACGAGCCTCGTCGCGATGCGCGCTCGCGCATCGCGATTCGTCGCGTTCGTCCCGACGCCTTCCTCGCGGATCAGCTCGGCGAGGCTTCGACCCTCGATCAGTTCCATCGCGATGAAGGGTCGGCCCTCGGCGACGCCGGCGTCGAAGACCTTGCCGATGCCGGGGTGCGAGAGCTTCGAGACCGCTCTCGCCTCGCGCTTGAAGCGGACCAGGGTCTTCTCGTCCAGGCCGACGAGGCGGTCGAAGACCTTCAGCGCCACCGAACGCCCGAGCCGCAGATCCTCGGCGCGATGCACCGTCGCCTGTCCGCCCCGGCCGAGGATCTCGATCAACCGGTACGCGCCGAGGCTTGCTCCGCCGCCGGCGGCGCCGCCCGTGTCCGCGCTCGATCCGGTCTCGAGCGCGAGGTAGCAGCGGGCGATGGCCTCGGGCGCGCCCGGATGCCGCGACAGGTAGTCGCCCAGGCCCGGGCTCAGGCCGGCCGCGCGGTCGGCCCAGTAGGCGTCGAGGAAGGCGGCCACGATGCGGGCCTCGCCGTCGGCGCCGGTCGGCGCCGTCTCGGGCGCGCCCTGGAGGGCCGCGGGGTCGCCGCCCTAGGCGCGGAGCATCGTCTCGAACTCGGGTCGCTCCTCGGCGGAGAGGGCCGCGACCTCCCGGGCGACGGGCCGCCCCTCCAGCGCACGGCGGACCAGATCGTCGAGCCGTTCGAAGATGTCGTCATCCCGGGTCATGAGGAGTCCTGCGCTTGTTGTCGAGGGGGCCGGCCGAGCCGCGGATCATAGCCGATTCCGGCCCTCCCGGTCAGCCCCGGAAAATGGCGAGGTTGCCAAGTCCATCGAAGGCGGGGGCTTACGGCGGCCGGGGCGGCCGGGCCGAGAATTCTCCGGACGGAGCGGGCGGACCTTCACTCAGTCCCGTGACAGTCATCACTTCCCCCGATCAAGGAGAACCTCCCCATGTCTCGCTTCACGACCCAGATCTTCGTCCTCCTGCTGCTCGCGGCCACGGCCGGGGCGCAGTACCAGCTGGCGACTCCCAACGACCTGAACAACGGCGCCAAGGGCGTCATGTTCGACGTCCAGGCCACGAACGATCTCCGCCTGACCGGGATCGACGTCCGGCTCGAGTCGGGCCTGAATGAGGTCGAGGTCTACCGCGTCACCGCCGGAACGAGCTTCGTCGGCCACGAGAACGACGGCAACGCCTGGACCCTGCTCGGCAGGGTCACGGTCTTCGCGCCGGGCGGCAACACGCCCGTGCACCTGCCCCTGCCGCTCAACCTGAACCTGCCGGCCGGGACGACCCAGGGTCTCTACGTCACGTCGACGGTGACTCACCTCGGAGGCCTTCGGTACCGCGACGGCGTGAACGGCGGCGGCATCGAGGTCTCGAACTCCGACCTCGAGATCCGCGAGGGCGTCGGCAAGAACTACCCCTTCGGGTCCACCTTCGGCAACGCGACGCCCGGCGGCAGCTCGCGGAAGTTCCGCGGCGTGCTGCACTACGAGCTCGGGATCATCGGAACGACGCTCAGCGTTGCCGGGGCACTCACCCTCGACGATTCGGAGGAGAGCATCACCTTCAATCTCAGGGCGAGGCAGCGGGACGTCATCCTCGACCGCCTCGACGTGGATCTCATCCCCGGGAACCACGACCTCCGCCTCTGGGTCGCCGAGGGCTACGAGAGCTCGACGGCCGCCGGCACCGCCATCGCGAACTGGCGGCTCATCGGCTCCGTCGACGGATTCAATGCTCCGGGTGGCCGGGTGCGCCTCCCGATGGACTTCGAGGCCGTCATTCCGAAGGGCAAGACCCGCGGCTTCTACCTGACCACGAGTCACATCGGCGGCATCGAGTGCCAGAACATCGCCGCGGCCTACCAGTCCGCCGATGTCACGGTCACCGTGGGCAAGACCTACCTCGGCACCTTCGGCCCCGAGGTCGCTCCGGCGGCCATGATCTCGGCGACCTTCTTCTATCGCATCCCCGAGCAGGGCGGCGGCATCACTGCCGGCGGCACCGGCGTCCTCTCCGCCGATCCGGGCCCGAACGGCGTGGAGAACGGCGTCTGGTTCGACCTGGTGGCCAGCGAGGCCCTCGTCGTCGAGGGCTTCGAGCACAACCTCACGGCGGGCACGCACACGATCGAGGTCTGGGCCGTCACCGGTGGCGGCAGCTTCGCCTCGAACTTCAACAATCAGGCGGCCTGGACCCGGATCAGCTCCGAGGTCGTCACCGTCCCGACCGCAGGCAAGGTGAACGTGGCCTCCGATCTCCGCCTCTTCATCCCGGCGGGCGGCGTCCAGGGCATCTATCTCACCGGAACCGGCAGCCCCAACAACCCCCTGCGCCTGCGGCAGGACTCGTCGGCGCCCACCACCATCGCGCAGGAC
>JBFIHP010000172.1:0-6711 GCA_041601735.1 Planctomycetota bacterium
GGCGCCTCCCTCACGGTGCTCAACCAGGGCGAGGCCGCGGTCGTTTCCGGCAAGACCGGTGCCACGATCCGCCATCCCCTCGGGATGAAGTCGGCCGACGGCTTCGGCGCCGGGGTCTCCGGCGTCGGCGACATCGACGGCGACGGCTTCGGCGACTATGCGATCGGCGCGCCGGGCGTGGACCACGACGTCCAGAACGCCGGAGAGGTGCTCATCTTCAGCGGCGCGAACGGCAGGGTCCTGCGACGCCACTGGGGGCTGCGGCCTTTCGGCGGCTACGGCAGCGCCATCACCCGCCTCCGCGACATCGACGGCGACGGCTTCGACGACTACGCGATCGCCGCGCCCACGAACGACGTCGCCGGCATCAACGCCGGTCGCGTCGAGCTCTGGAGCGGTCGTACCGGCGCGCTCCTCGTCGAGCGCTTCGCGGACAGCCAGCTCGACCGCTTCGGCGTGTCGCTCGCGGCCGGCGACTTCGACGGCGACGGCCGGGACGACCTCCTGATCGCCGCGACCGGCGACACGCAGGGCGGACCGGGTTCCGGCAGCGTGACCGTCATGACCGCGGAAGGCGAGATCGTGAATCGCTTCGACGGCTCGCCCTACGACTTCCTCGGGCAGCAGGTGGTGAACGCGGGCGACCTCGAGGGCGACGGCATCGACGACTTCCTCATGAGCGCGCTCGTCAGCCAGGGCGCGGTCATCAACGCGGGCGGCATCAGCCTCGTCAGTCACCTCGGCGCGGTGGTGAGCGGTCCGACGGCGAGCTACGGCCTCGGCCTGCGCTTCAAGCCGGGTCTCACGGTCCCGCGGCAAGGCGGGATCGAGGTCACGGGCCTCCCCGCCATGCTCGGCCGGCTCTTCGTGGGACAGACGGCGCCGCCGACCTTCGTGAACGGCGTCCCGATCCTCGTCGATCTGCAGGCGCTCACGACGACCGTCGGCCTGGCCTTCGGCCCGAGCGGCATCGTCAACCTGCCCCTCGATCTCGGTCAGCCCGCGCTGCGCGGCCTGGTCCTTCACGCGCAGGCCTTCGCGACTCTGGGCAACGGCATCCAGGCATCCAGGAGACTCAGCTTCCTCTTCGGGCGCTGATCGCGGCGCCTCCCCCGGCGCTGAATCAAGATGCATGCTTCTCAGCGGCGCGGCGGAAGAGTATCCTCCGCTTCTTGCCATGAAATACCTCATCGCCATCGCAGCCCTCGGTCTGCTGCTCGCAGTCCGACTCGAAGCCCAGCTGCCGCTTCGCCACGAGTCCTTCGGACTGCAGTTCTTCCAGGGCTACGGGAAGGCGCTCGGCAGGGTCGCCGATCGCGACGGCGACGGCGCCGACGACATCCTCGTCGGCTCGCCCGATCTCGGTCGAGTCGATGTCGTCTCCGGCGCGACCGGACTACCGCTCGCCTTCATCTCCGGGCCTGCGCCCTACGAGGGCTTCGGCCATGCCGTCGCCGATCTCGGCGATCTCGACGGTGACGGCATCAGCGAGATCGGCGTGGGTGCACCCGGACACGACGGGAACGGCGCCGACTGCGGCCGCGTGCTGGTCTACTCCGGCGCGACCTTCTCGGTCCTTCATGATCTGATCGGCGACTTCGCCGGCGACGAACTGGGGAGCACGCTGCTCGCCTGGACCGACCTGGACGGTGACGGCAAGAACGAGTTCGCCGCCGGAGCCCCCGGCACGTCCTCGCCCGGCTACATCCGTCTCTACTCGGGAACGGGACTCGTCCTCTCCAGCTTCTGGGGCGCCACGCCCGGCGGCGGCACCGGGACCGCGCTCGCGCGCATTCCCGACCTCGACGGCGACGGACTCGACGAGCTCGCGGTCGGCTCGCCCTGGGCCGATTTCGGCGGCATCGTCGGCTGCGGCCGCCTCCAGGTCCTGGCCGGGAGCGGCCTGAACCTCCTCCACGATCTCGGGGGGGCGACCGCCGGCGCCACCTTCGGCGTGGCGGTCGCGGCGCAGGACGACATCGACGGCGACGGGCTCGCCGACATCCTGATCGGCGCCTCCGGCGACGACTCCGGCGGGCCCGACGCGGGCGCCCTCTTCGTCGTGTCCGGCGGTACCGGCCAGATCCTGCGCAGCCACATCGGCGGCCAGCCCTTCGCTCTGCTCGGGAATGCGGTCGCGGCCCTCGGCGACGCCGACGGCGACGGGACCTCCGACTACGCGGTCGGCTCCTGGTTCGAGGACGGAACGGCCATCGATTCCGGGGCGCTGCGGGTCTTCTCCGGCGCCGCGGGCAACCTCGTGCTGCTGCAGGCGGACGCCGGCACCGGCGCCCAGCTCGGGCGCTGCCTGAGCGGCCTCGGCGACATCGACGGCGACGGCTTCGCCGACCTCGCGGTCGGGCTGCCGGGCTCCTCGGGCGGGCAGTTCCTGGCCGGCGCCGTACGCGTGCTCTCGGTGGGCGGTTTCCGCGCCTACGGGACGAGCGGTTTCCTGCCGACGATGGACCTGCGCTTCGTTCCGGGCGGCGCGGTCGCGGCCGCGGCCGGCGCCCCCCCTTCGCTCGGTCACCTCCAGGTGGAGGGCGCCGCGTCCTGGGCACCCGGCCTCATCGCCGCGAGCCTCGCGACCGCGAACCTCGACATCGGATTCCTGACCGTCCTCGTGAATCCCGACCCGACCCTCCTGGTCGCGCAGGGCAACTACGGGCACGACGCGAGCGGCCAGGCGGCCTTCCTCCTCGACGCGAGCCAGCCCTTCCTCGCCGGCGTTTCGCTCTTCATCCAGGCCTACGACCTCGCCTTCCCCTACGGCGCGAGCAACGGCCTCGAGATGCGCTGCCTCCCCTGACCCCGTACGGTGCCTGGCACATTCCGCCGCGTATCGCCGTCATACGGTGCCTGGCACATTCCGACGGAGATTTCCGTCATCCGGTGCCTGGCACCGTATGGGGGGGATTCTGGATGAACGGTGCCACCCTCATCGCGCTTCGAGGTCAGGGGATCTCGCGGGCGTCGGGAAGGCCGACCTCGTCGTAGCCGATCTCGACGGCGATCTTGTCCATCATCACCGTGATCGTCTCCTCGCCGCGATTGAACTTGCGGATCACGCACTTCTGGCCGAAGCGCGGCACCCAGATCTCGTCCTGCTTGCGCAGGCCCGCGATGTACTCGCGGCGTTTCTCGCTGAGGCTCGTGCCCCGCAGGGCGCCCTCGAGCTTGGCGCGCAGGCGATCGTAGGCCGGCTTCAGGGCCTTCGAGACGTTGCCCAGCTCGCGGAGCTCGGGATCGACCTCGGCGAGGAGCCGGCGGAGGGCGTCGTCGATCACGTTTTCGGCCTCGCCGCCGATGCGCCGGGCCTTCTTCTCGAGGTGCCGCTGGCGCTCGTCGGCCGCGCGGGCGAGGTTCTTCGACCGCTGCAGGTGGCGCTCCGACTCGGCCCGCGTCCGCTCCAGGGCGACTCGACTCTCCTGGAGCTTCTCGATGAACTCGGTCTCGTCGCGGCTCCCCCCCGCCTCCAATTCCGCGCGCGCGGCCTCGAGGATCACCTCGTTCAATCCGTGACGGGCCGCGATCTCGAGGGCCTTGCTGTTGCCTGGTTGACCGATCAGCAGCTTGTAGGTCGGCCGCAGGGTGGCGACGTCGAACTCGACCGAGGCGTTCTCGACCTCCGCGTGGCTGAAGGCGTAGTCCTTCAGTGAACCGAGGTGGGTCGTGACGACCACCGAGGCGCGTCGCTCGCGCAGCTCCTCGAGGATGGCCCGACCGAGCGCCGCGCCCTCGGCCGGGTCGGTGCCGGCACCGAGCTCGTCGAGCAGGACCAGCGAGCGATGCCCCGCCGTGTCCAGGATGCTCGCGATGTTGCGCACGTGGCCGCTGAAGGTCGAGAGGCTCTGGCTCAGGCTCTGCTCGTCGCCGATGTCGGCGAAGACCTCCTTGAAGACCGGCAGGCGACTGCCCGCCGCCGCCGGGACCTGCATCCCGGCCTGGTACATGAGCTGGATGAGACCGACGGTCTTGAGCGTCACCGTCTTGCCGCCGGTGTTCGGGCCGGTGATCACCAGGATGCGGAAGCCCTCGCGCAGGCGGATGTCGAGCGGGACGACGGCCTCGGCGCCCTGCTCGCGCATCATCTCGAGAAGGAGAGGATGCCGGGCCTCGCGCAGCCGCAGGCGACCGTCCTTCGAGGCCTCCGGCGAGGTCATGCCGAAGTCGATTGCGAGCCTGGCCTTGGCGAAGCTGAAATCGATCCAGGCGAGCAGGTTCGCGGTGTGGAGGATCTCGTTGCGCGCGGCGCGGAGCACCCGGGTCAGCTCCCAGAGGATGCGCCCCACCTCGGTCCGGATCTGCGCATCGACCTCGCGCAGGCGGTTGGTCAGCGGCACGATGATCGCCGGTTCGATGAAGACGGTCGCGCCGGTCTGGCTGCTGTCGTGGAGGATGCCGCGAACGCGCCCCTTCATGTCGAGCTTGACCGGCAGGACCCAGCGCCCGTTGCGGATGGTGAAGTTCGGCGCCTGCAGGACCTGACGCATCGCGGGACTCTCGACCTGGGCCTGGAGTCGTTCCCGCACCTCTTCCTCGATCTCGCGGCGCTCCTTGCGGAGTTCCCAGAGCCTCGGACTCGCGGCGTCCTTGATGTCGGCCGGGGCCTCGATCACGGCGTCGATCCTGGCGGAGAGCGCTGCGAGATCGAGGAAGCGACGGGCGAGGAGGTCGAGCTCGATCGCGCGATCGCGGCGGCGGGCGAAGAAATCGACCAGGGAGCGCGCTCGATCGAGAACAACCTGGACCGACCTGGCCTCCGCCGGTTCGAGGGGTCTCCGCTCGTCATGAGCCAGGTCGAGGGTCCGGACGGGGTCGAGGAGGTCGTCGAGGCGCGGGCCCTCCTCGCTCTCGAGGAGGCTCCTGGCCTCTTCGGCCTGGGTCAGCGCCAGACGGATGGCGGTCTCGTCATCACCGGGTTGCAGCGCATCGGCGACCGTCCTGCCCAGCGGGCCGGCGCAGCGGGCGGAGATCAGCTGGCGAATGCGATCGAACTCGAGAACCTGGAGGGCGTGGGCGTCCATGTCGGGAATCTACCGCCGACCGGACCGGCACTCCATCGAAGCAGGCCCGCGCCGTCTCCCGGAGCTGCGGGGCTCGGCCGCGGCTCCGTCACCGTCGGGTCCTGCGCGGCGGGGGCTCAGATCAGGGCCAGGGCCATGAGAGCCGCACAGGCGAGAAGAACGGCCGCCTCGGAGAGGAATGACTTGAACATCGCTCGGTCTCCTTTCGTCGGCGCGGCGAGGAGCGGTTGCCCGCGGCCGCGCGGTTCGAGCCCATTGTCCGACCCCGGGGGGGACAGTCGGAGGCGAGGAGAACGAGGAAAAGGAGGCCCGGCAGCGCGCCGCCGACCCGGATCCGGCAAAAAGGCCCGGGCGGCGGGCGAAAGCCTCAGCTGCGGTCGGTGGACGAGGGCTGCGAGACGGGCGAATTGGGCGGCGAGACCTTGTTGCCGTCCTGGGCGTGGGCCTGATGACGCTCGGAGCGGGCGTCGATCACGTCGCAGACCTTCTCCTTCATCATCCGGCCGACCTTGAACTTCACCACGCGCTTGGCGGGGACGTCCACCTTCTGGAGGGTCCGCGGGTTCTGGGCCTTGCGGGCCGCTCGTTCCTTGATCTCGAAGACGCCGAACTCGCGAAATTCCAGACGGTTACCGCAACCCAGCTCCTCGATGATCTCATCCAGGAACAACTGGATGACCTGCTTGGTCACGACCTTCGTCTGCCCGGTCTTCTCGGAGATCCGGTTCACGAGCTCCTTCTTGGTGATGGTGGCCATGTGAGCCTCCCCTTGTCGCCTGTTGCAGCCTCTGATGCGCCGCGGAGCACCACGATCGCGATCGCATCCGCCGGAAACACCGCGCGAGGGACGGTTTGCAACGCTGCCGTACCCGATCGAGACGATGCCGCTCCCACCTATCGACCCCGGCCGGCCGCTCTATTGACGGAAAGGACAGAGACTTATCCCGGTTGACGGCAATCCCGGCTCGAAAGGCGGAGGCCGGGAACTCGGTCGGCGCCGGCTCCTCGGCCACGCTCACCCATAAAGGCTTGCGGCGAAAGGTATTGTAGCGCAGGCCATGGAGCCGCCCGAGGAAAAAGGACTTTCGGCCCCCGCCGGGGCTGCCGCGCCTCGATTCGTCCTTTTTCCTGCGCCGGGCCGGCTTTGTGAACGACCTTCCGGCGGAGGACCGGCGCATGAGCCTGGAGTCACGAAACCGCGAACGGGCCCGCGTCGCTCGATCGGAGGGCCGCAGGCGCCGAGCCCGGAGCCGGCTCCCGGCTCTCCTCCTCGTCGCCTTCGCGCTGACCGGGCCTTTCCTGCGCACCCGCATGCGCGCGCCCGAAGGGGCCGCGCGCATCGACCGCCTACGCGCCCCGGACGACCGGCGGATCGATCTGAACGAGGCGGAGAGCGGGATGCTCCGGGCCCTGCCCGGAATCGGACCGCGCCAGGCCGCGCGCATCCTCGCCCGACGACGCCTGCTCGGCCCCTTTCGCCGTGAGGACGACCTTTCCCGCCTGCCCGGGATCGGGAACAATCGCTTCGACCGACTTCGGCATCTGATACGCGTGGAGCGACGATGAGCGATCTGGATCGACTGGCCCGGGACCTGGCCGCCTCGGCGGAGGTCGAGACCCTCCTTCGACTCGCCCTGGCCGAGGACCTCGGCGACGGCGACGTCACGAGCCGGACGATGGTCCC
>JBFIHP010000173.1:0-6704 GCA_041601735.1 Planctomycetota bacterium
CGAGGGCTTCGGCGACGAGTGGGAGGACCTGCAGCTCGCCTACAACCGGGAATCGGAGGCGCTCGACGAGGACTTCCAGGACCGCTTCGCCGAGATGGAACTCGACGTCGAACTGCCCGAGGATCTCCAGGAATCGATGGGTCGTGAACTCGAGATCATGACCCGCTCCTTCGATCGCATCGGCGAACGGATCGGCACCCTCGGCACCCTGGGAAACGAGATGATCGCCCGAGCCGAGGGCCGGCACTTCGGCGCCGGATCCTCGCGGCGCGGCTTCGTACTCGTCGTTCTCGGCTCGATCCTCGGCTGGGTCGCCTCGGCTCTCTGGGTCTGCTGGGCCCGTGAGATCGACCTGCTTTCCGCCCACCTGTTCACCTCACCGGCCCTCCTCGCCCCGGTCTTGATCGTAAGTCTCTTCAAGTAAGTTCTTTACGCGACCAACTTCGAGGCGATCGGAAAAGTACCAAAGGTACCGGCTTCGGGCCGCAGCGTTTATCATGGACCCCTGTGCCGGTTTACCGGACTCGCCGAGGAGACCGCGGCGATGGGCCCGGCCCATCGGCGACGCTCTTCGGCCGATCTCCATGGAGTGACTGACCATGCGTGCGAAGACCCTCTTCATCCTGGCCCTGATCGTCTCCATGACGATGTCGATGGCCGTTCCCGGCGAGGCCGGGGGCGCCCAGGCCGGACAGCAGCCGAACCAGCCGGCCCCCTGGGGGCGTGCGACCGATACCTTCTTCATCGAGTTGCGGCTCGACCAGGTCAGGGAGCGGCTTCTTCTCGATGTCGGCATGGCGCCGATGCACACGGCGGTCTTCGTCGAGGTCCAGAAGACCGTCCACAACGGCGACGGGACCCAGACCACCTCGCTCGACTTCCACTCCGTCCTGGTCGATTCGAACGGCGCCGCCTCGGTCGCCGTTCCGGTCAATCACAGCCCGGACGTGATCGACTACACGATCATGGCCCATGCCGTTCATGTCGACGGCACGGTCACCAGCACCGAGCGCTGGGCGCTGCTGAGCCGCCCGGTCTCCGGTATCACCGACATCGAGGCCCTCTTCAGCGGTCTCTACCGCGATCTCGTGGAGGAGATGATCGCCTCCAGAATCGCACTCAACGACAACACCGCGATCGGCCAGCGCTTCATCGTGCACGGCATGTCGCAATCCTTCGTTTCGGCCCTTCCGCATCATCCTCTCGAGTTCTCGATCTCGGGGCCCGGCACGGTCTACACCGCGCTGCCCCTGAGCTCCATGCGGCTGAGTTCCGGCCCTGCCGGCGTCTTCACCGCCAACTGAGACCGGTCGATACCGAGGACATGTGATGCAGAATCTCATCCACGAACACCTGAGAGCGATCCTCGCCGACGCCCGAGCGTCGCGCGAGTCGAAGCGTCTCGCCCATGAATTCGGCGAGATGCTGGTCGCCGTCGAAGGCGTGGCCGCGGGCGGCGAGACGCCCGAGACGACCCGCGCGAAGGCCCGCGCCTTCCGCGCCATTCTCGATGACAAGATGGCGGAACACGGTCCGCAGTTCTTCGAGCAGGCCTTCCTCCTGAACATCGTCGGCGAGGCCATGGCGCGCGCGAACTACCTCGCCCAGCCCGTCATCGCCTTCCTGCGCAGCGCGCTCTATTTCCATGGAATCGCCTGGGTCGAACGCAACCAGCGTGGCAACTCGCTTCCCTATCTCAGCGCGCACGCCGAACTGGTCATGGAGATCACCTCGCGTCGCGGGCTCAAGGCCTTGGTCGCGACGGCAGCCGAGAAGCTGGCCGCCGGTCGGCCTTTCTGCCTCAGCAACATCTACCTGGCCGAGCTCAGGAAGCGCTACTGGGCGCAGCGGCGCGAGAGCGTCGATGCCTGTGACCGGTCGGTGAGCCTCGCCGAGGACAACGGCACCCTCTCCGCCGCCGGCAGCGCTCCGATCGATCGCGATCGGGCTCCGATGTCCGGCGAGGATCGGGTCCAGATCATGCTTCGCGTCTTCGCCCGGGAAGTCGGGGAACTCGGTCAGAAGGTCTACCTCCTGCGTCATCCGATCGCGCAGGATCAGATCGCCCGTATCGAGCCGGATCTGGCGGCCGAACTGGCCGCGATGCTCGACGGTGACACCGCCGGACGAACCGGCTGGCGCGAGATCTCGACGCGCCTCGGGCTCTCCGAGAAGGTGGCCAAGAAGGAGTACCTGAAGGCTCTCCATGACCTGCTCGCCGGAGCCACGCGCGAGATCTACGGCGATCGTCTGCCCTCGAGTTTCGTCCGGCGTGTTCTCCAGACCTTGCAGTCGATCGTTCGGGAACGCGACCTGAGGATCCGCGACAACGCGGGTCTCGGCATGACGCGCCTCGTCGAGCGCTGGGAGATCGCCCTGCGCTACGTTCTCAACCACGAGAAGCTCAGCTCGACGCCGGTCGGCGGCGAAGACTGGCAGTTCGAAGGTCTCGGAACCTGAGGCGGCTGTGATGGCGGATCAGGACCGGTCGTTTCTCGAGAAGCACCTCGAGCGATTCGTCGAGGGGCGCGAGACCCTCGATGCCGATGCCATCTCCGACTACATCAAGGCCAATCCGGATTGCCACGACCAGGTCGCCGAGTTCTTCCGGCTCATCGAGGTGCCGGAATCGGGCTATCTCCAGGAGACGCTCGACGACCTGACCGAGAACATCTACAACCTCGCGAAGGCCCTGATCAAGGAGAGCCCCGCGGAAGCGAGGGCCGACCACGAGAACATCCGCTTCATGGCGCAACCCGAGGCCGCCGACCACTACCTCGCGGAGGGTGACGAGATCGTGGCCGACGTCCAGGACTACACCGGCGACGATCGCGTGCGCGGCGAGAGCATGAACGGCCTTCGCGATTGCATGAAGCGTTCACGATCGGAGTTCGATCTGGTGATGAGCCTCCTGCAGAAGGCCATCGACCTGGGCGGCCGTTGGTCTGCCGATTGTCGCAATCTGAAGGGCATCCTCCATCTCTCCAAGGAGGATCTGACTGCTGCGGAGGCCTGTTTCCGCGCGGTCATCAGGACGCCGGGCGCCGATCTCTACCTGCGGACGGTTCAGGTCCACGCCATGAACAACCTGGCCTACATCTGTGCGATGAACGAATCGCTCGACGAGGCGGTCCGCTGGGCCGGCAAGGCCCGGGTCCTGTCCGAGGAGTGCGGCATGGATCTCTTCAGCAGCCGCTTCGGGCTCATGTACTTCTATCTGAGCCGTCAGGGTGAGGGCGACCTTGACCTGGCCGCCCGGGAGATCGAGGCGATGATGGCCGACGGGCGCAGCCGCGACGAGTTTCTCCGGTGCCTCAAGCTGCCCTCCAATCGCGCGATCATGGACCTCGTCCTGGCCAGCGGGCTGGACGGGCGTTTCGCCATTCTCAGCGAGGATTAGGGCCTCCGGTCCGGCAAACCCGCTGAAACTCGCCCTCCCCCGGATGATTTTGCGCCGTTTCGCGCCCGGATCGCGTCAATACCCCCGAGGTACGTCAAGAACTGGCAAATTCCGGACGAAGGCGACCCCGGCGAGGCTCGAATGAATGCCCCGGACGCCGCCTGAAAGACCTCGAGGCCCCCAGGACCTGCGGGCCTTGACCTCTGAGGCAAATGGCAAATGCGAAGCCGACTCCCTGAGTCGGCTTCGCTCCTTTGCCGGCCCGGCACGCGGATCTCGTCATGGCGTCTCCGATGGAGCGGCATCGAGATGCCGGCGCGTCACGAGAATCCCAAAATCGTGTCTTTTATTCACGATGATCTCGGCCGGTCGCTGTTCTCGGATCCAGAGGCCGGTCGTGAGTCGGCAAGTTCCGACGAGGGCGTCCCGGGACTCTGGGCCGAGACCCGGTCCTCCGCCCTCGAAGCCTCGGGAGCCGCCCACCCGGCGATCTCCTGATTCACGGGAAACACGGCAATTGCGCAGCCGACTCCAAGAGTCGGCTGCGCTCTTGTATGGTCATGCCGTCCGGGACGGGCCGCGACCGTCCCCGACTCCGAAGAAGGGGCCTGGTCAAAGGCCGGAGGAGCCGCTTGAAGATAGTCCACCTGGTCCATCAGTTCGCCCCTGAGACCCACGGCGGCGTGGAGTCCTACGTCGCCGACCTCGCCGGCGTCCAGCGTGAACGGGGGCACGAGGTCGCGCTCATCACCGGCAGTCTCGAGCCGCGGGACCAGATCGCCGCCGAGCCCTTCGAGGTCGATGGTCTTCGCGGCTGGCGCGTTCATCGCGACGACCTCTACTTCGACGCCTGGGATCGGATGTACGCTCCGGCGATGACCGACCTCGTCGTCGCGAAGGTCCTCGAACTCGCACCCGACCTCGTCCACCTGCATCACTGGATTCGCCTCGGCCAGGACGTCGGCAGCCGGATCGCGGAGGCGGGCATCCCGCTCGTCGCGACCCTGCACGACTTCGCGACCAGCTGTCCCAGGGCCTTTCGCATGCATCGCGACGAGACGCCCTGTTTTCGCGAGCTGAGCGTCGCGAGCTGCCTCGACTGCGTCCCCCGCTGGCCCTGGATGGGCGACGATGAGACCGCCGAGGAGATCGAGCTCTTTCGGCGTTCGGCCCGGCTGGAACTCTCACGGGCCAGGCGCATCCTCACCGCGTCGGCCTCTGTACGCGACATCATCACCACGGGCCTCGGGATCGGGGTCGATCGCTTCGTCGTCGCACCGCTGGGCCATCGATCCCGCTTCGAGGCGCCTGCCCGCAGGGTCGCCCCGGACGAGCCCTTTCGCTTCGGCTACTGGGGGAGCATCACCCAGCGGAAGGGCCTGCACCTGCTGGTCGAGGCCTTTCGCTCGGTCATGGGTTCGCGTCCGACCGGAGCCCGGCCGATCGAGGTGGCGGTCTACGGTCGCTTCGATCTGCCCGAGCGCGAGGCGGAACTCCGCGCCGCTGCCGAGGGACTGCCGCTGCGTTTCCACGGCGCCTTCGATCACGCCGACCTTCCCGGGGCCGGGATCTCGGCCGCGGTCTTTCCGAGCATCTGCATCGAGACCTACGGCATCGTCCTCGACGAGGCCTTCGAACTCGGCCTGCCGGTCGTCGTCCCGGACATCGGCGCGCTCGCCGAGAGGGCCGGCGACGCCGGGCGGCTCTTCGCGGTCAACGACGCCGGTTCGCTGGCCCGCGCCCTGGGCGCGGTCGCCGACGACGCGGCGCTGCTCGAGCGCCTTCGCGCGGCCGTGAGGAAGCCGGCTCTCGGTCTCGAGGAACACGCCGACCTGATCGACGAGCTCTATGCCGAGGCTCGCGCCGAGGCGCCCGATCCGAAGACCCTGCCCCCGCTGATCGGAGACGACGAGCGCGCAAGGCAGCTCCATCGGCGGATGCAGTCACAGTTCCGCCGCCTGGCCGAGCGCGGCGAACTGGGCTGAAGGACCCTCGCCAGGCGCGCCGGCCAGACAGGCCGGCATTCGGTGTGCGTGGAGTCCAGAATGCCGCTCTGTCAGAGCGGCGCTCCTGCGGCGCTCCATGGCCGCCAACCGGGCCAGACTCGCCCCAGGCACCGGCAGGAGCATGCCCGCGCGATCGCAACGAGAAGAGGCGGAGGACCTGGGTCCTCCGCCTCGCGTTTCTCCTCGGCTCGCGCCGGACTCAGAGCGCGCGCGGCTCGAGTCGCAACGGCGCTTCCGGGTTCGTCATGCTCTCGGCGCGGGCCGAATCCAGGTCGAGCACGCGGTCGCTCCATCCCTCGTAGTCGCGGTCGCAGGTGACCATGACCACCTGGTGGTCGCCCAGCCCCTCGAGCATCTCCTTGGTCACCTCGAGTCGCTCGTCGTCGAAGTTGACGAAGGGGTCGTCGAGGAAGAAGGGGAGCTTCACCTTGCGCGAGAGGTGACGGGCGATCGCCACCCGCATGGCGAAGAAGAGCTGATCCTGCGTGCCCTGCGAGAGATCGGAGGGCTGGATGTGGGTGTTGTCGTACTTGGTCAGCATCGGCTCCATGTTGGGCGACAGGGTCACCCGCGTGTAGCGGTTGCTGGTGATGCCCCGGAAGATCTCGGAGACCTCCTCCGAGAGCTTGGTGAGGTCGCCCTCCTGGAACTCGGTGACGCAGTCCTCGAGGGTGTCGATCACGACGCGCAGGGCGTCGCGCTCGAGTTCGAGCCGCTTCAGCTGGCGGCCCTGCTGATCGACCGATTCCTCGAGCGCCGGGATGTCGTAATCCACGTCGGCCGTGGCCCGGGCCAGCTTGATGCGGGCCTCGGTCAAGACCTCGGATGTCACCTCGACCTCCTCGGCCAGCTCCTCGCTGCGCTGGCGCAGCTCCTCCATGCCCCGGGCGATGGCCGTCTGGTCCTCGGAGATCTCTCGCAGGTAGGGGGCGTCCGCGAGGATGATCTCCATCAGCCCGTTGCAGCGGAGGTTCTCCTCGGCGCAGCGCTGGTAGGTGGCGTCGATCTCGGCCCACTCGCCGAGCACCTTCATGCCGCTCACGAGCTCGCGGCGCTCCTCGGTCAGCGCGCGGAAGCGGCGATAGCCTTCGAGCAGCTGCTCGGGGCTCCCTTCGCCCAGGACGCCCCGGCTGCGGGCGATCACCTCCTCGATGGCGGACTGGCGGCGACGCAGCTCGGCTCCGCGGTCCGCGATCCGCTTCTCGAGTTCGGCCTTGCGCTCCTTGAAGCCCGTGGCCAGCGTTCGCCCGACGAAGAAGAGAGCCAGGGCAGCGGCGATGCCGACGCCCAGGGCGATC
>JBFIHP010000174.1:0-6697 GCA_041601735.1 Planctomycetota bacterium
CTGCTGGCCCAGGGTCCGCCGCGCAGAACCGCCTACGAGTCGGACTGCGGCAGCCAGATCGCCTGGATGGGCGACCTCGACGCCGCCCTCGAGCGCGCGGCCGCGGAGAAGAAGCCGGTCTTCTGGTTCGTGCCGACCGCCTACCGGACCCCGCTCGATCGCAAGCAGGAGGTCTACTGGTACATGATGGGCGGCCCCTTCTCGGAGCCGCGCGTCGTCAGCTTCGTGAACGAGAACTTCGTTCCGCTGAAGCTCGGCTTCGGTCCGCTGCTGCGGCGCTCCGACGCGATCGCCACGGTGCCGAGATCGGCGGCCTCGGCGCTCGCCGATCGCTACCGGCTGAATGCGCTCGAGTTCATCGAGCCCGGCTTCGTCATCCTCGATCAGGGAGGCGAACCGGTCCACGTCGTCGATCGCCTGCTGAGCTTCCAGGTCGACTGGTTCGGCGAGCGCCTCGAGCGCGCCCTCGCTCCCCATGCCGAGCGCATCGGTCAGCTTCGCTTTCCGCCGCCGGCCGAGGACGATCTGCTCGACGTCCGCCGCAAGATGAAGCGGGGCGCGGAGGCCGGCGCCTTCAAGTCCCTCGGCCTCCTGAAGAAGGGCATGACGAAGGAACTCGTGCCCGAGATGCTCTGGCTCGAGGGCCTGGCACGTTGGTTCATGCGCGACCGGGACGAGGCGAGGAAGGTCTGGAAACGCCTCGACGCGACGCATCCGAAGACGATCTGGGCCGCGCGCGCCCGGCTCGAGCTCGACGGCTGGGGGCCCTTCGGCCGCGGCTTCGCGACGATGGTCGCCCCCGACGAGAAGTACGCGGCCTCGACCGACCTGCGCACGACCCGCCTGGTCGGCGTCGAGGACGAGCTCGAGACCCGCATCCGTCGCGGGCTCCACCACCTGCTGCGCATGCAGAACGAGGACGGCTCCTGGACCGACTCGCGCTATGACTTCGGCGGCGAGGACAGCCTGCCGAACGTCCACGTCGCGGTGACGGCGCTCGCGGCCATGGGTCTCCTCGACTGGCGCGAGATCGAGCCGCAGGCGGTGCAGAGCGCGCTCGAGCGGGCCATCCCCTACCTCATCGACGACGGCAACCTCGCGAGCAAGGACAAGGACGAGATCATCTGGGCGCAGGTCTATCGCCTCGACTTCCTCCTGCGGGTCATGGATGCCATGCCGGAGCGAAAGCGCAAGCTCGCCGCGCATGCCCAGCGCATCGTGAAGGCGATCGAGGCCGACCAGCTGAAGAGTGGCGCCTTCCGCCACGAGTATCCCAACCCCTTCGCCACGGCGAGCGCCGTGCTCGTCCTGAAGAAGGCCTCGGCGGCCGGACTGAAGGTCACCGACGCCCGACTCGATGCGGCGACCAAGGCGCTGCTCGGCGCGCGCGACGACGAGACGGCCACCTTCGGCTACGGCATGCGCGCGGGCAGCACCGTCGAGTTCGCCGCCGGACGCATGCCGCTCTGCGAGCTCGCCCTCTTCCTCGCCGGCGCCAGCGACGAGGCGAAGCTCGACCGGGCGGTGCGGACGAGCTGGGAGCATCACCATCACTACGAGCAGGTCCGCAACTACGACGACCACGCCCGGCCGCATCGCATCGGCGGCTTCTTCTACTGGTACGACGTCCACGGCCGCACCGAGGCGACTCTGCGCCTGCCCGCGGAACGGCGGGCCGCGCTTGCCGAGCAGACCCGCAAGCTGGTCGAGGGTCTCCAGGAGGCCGACGGCAGCTGGATCGACAGCCATGAACTCGGCAAGGCCTACGGCACCGGGATGGCCCTGACCGTCCTCGGTCTCCTGAAGGACAAGGCGGAGCGTTGACCGCGACCGAGACGCCGAGGGAGCCGCTGCTGGCCGGCATGAGCGTGAAGCGGGCGATCCTCCTCCTGCTCGCCGTGCAGCTCGGCGGCTGGCTCGTCTTCGACGGGGCGCGCGCCTTCATCGTCGGCGACTACGTGACCCCGGACTCGGGGCGCTACGCCGGCGAGCTCGGACCCTGGTCGGTGCTGCTCGAGGCGATCGGCATCGCCGCGCGCGGCACCTTCGCGCGCGCGCTCCACGTCGTCTCCGGGCTGGTCTGGCTCGCCGCGGTGCTGCTCGAACTCCTCGGCCGCGATCGCCGGAAGCTCTTCCTCGTCACCCTGCCCTTCGGCCTCTGGTACCTGCCCTTCGGCACCGGCATCGCGCTCGCCTGCGCGATCATGGCGGCGACCGGCCGGCGCGACTGAGAGCGCGCC
The DNA here is from genome assembly GCA_041601735.1 of Planctomycetota bacterium. GTDB lineage: Bacteria > Planctomycetota > DRQF01 > JACKGY01. Next base: position 2,241 of record JBFIHP010000174.1, read on the forward strand.
CGTCGGTCGGCGTCCGACCTCAGTCCGCCTCGGCGCGTATCCGCGCCTCGCGCTTCACCACCAGGCCGCGCAGGAGGACGTAGAAGACCGGGGTCAGAACGAGGCCCAGGATCGTCACGCCGATCATGCCGCTGAAGACCGCCGTGCCCAGCACCCGGCGCATCTCGGCGCCGGCGCCGGTCGCGATCAGGAGCGGGGTCACGCCGAGGACGAAGGAGAGGGCCGTCATGAGGATCGGCCGGAGCCGCAGGCGACAGGCCTCGACCGCGGCGGCGAAGCGGTCCTTGCCCTTGTCCTCCTCCTGCCTGGCGAACTCCACGATGAGGATCGCGTTCTTGCAGGCCAGGCCGATCAGGAGCACGAAGCCGATCTGGGTCAGGATGTCGTTGTTCATCCCGCGGAACCAGATGCCGCCGAGCGCGAAGAGGATCGTCAACGGGACGATCAGGATGATCGCCAGCGGCAGGAGCCAGCTCTCGTACTGCGCCGCGAGCGCGAGGAAGGCGAAGAGCACCGAGAGCCCGAACACGAAGAGCGCGGTGTTGCCGACCTTCTTCTCCTGGTAGGCGAGTTCGGTCCACTCGAAGCCGTAGCCCGGCGGCAGCACCTCGGCGGCGATGCGCTCCATCGTGACGAGGGCCTCGCTCGAACTGTAGCCGGGCGCGGTCGAGCCGCTGATGTCGGAGGCCGGATAGAGGTTGTAGCGGACCACGCGATCGGGACTCGTCCGGTACTCGACCTTCGAGAAGCTGCCGAGCGGCACGCTCGCGCCGGTCGCGCTCCGCACGCGGAGCCTCGGGATGTCGCGTTCCTCGTCACGGAACTCCGATTCCGCCTGCGCGGTGACGCGGTAGGTCCGGCCGAGGTAGTTGAAGTCGTTGACGTAGACCGAGCCCAGGTAGGTCTGGAGCGTCGCGAAGACGGCATCGAGCGGAACGCCCAGCATCCGCGCCTTGGCACGGTCGATGTCCACGTGGTACTGCGGCGTCGCGACCCGGAAGGTCGAGTAGACCTGGACGAGTCCCTCCTCCTGCCAGGCCCGGAAGAGGATCTGCTGGGTGAGCGCCTCGAGTTCGGTCAGATCGCCGCCCGCCCGGGCCTGCACCTTCATCTTGAAGCCCCCGCCGATGCCCACGCCGCGGACCGCCGGTGGCATGATGACGAAGACGAATCCGTCCTGGATCGCGCCGAGGCTCTGCCTGAGCTCGTTCGCGATCACGTCGGCGCCGCGCCCTCGTGCGGCGCGATCGGCGGCGTTGGCGAGCCCGAGGAACATCGCGCCGGCGTTCGGCGCCGCGGCGAAGGTCGCGCCGGAGAAGCCGGCGAAGGCGACGGCGTGCTCGACGTCGGGCGTGGCGAGCGCGATCTCCTCGATCCGCTTCGTCACCTCCGTGGTCCGCGCGAGCGAGGCGCCCTCCGGAAGCTGCGTGGCGACGATGAGGTAACCCTGGTCCTGTTCCGGGATGAAGCCGGTCGGGACGGCCTCGAAGGTCTTCGCCGTCGCGAAGACCAGGCCGAGATAGAGCAGGACGGCGATGAAGCTCACCCGCAAGGTGCGCCGGACGAGGCCGCCGTAGAAGTCGCCGGCGTGGTCGAAGACCCTGTTGAAGGCGCGGAAGAACCAGCCGAAGAGCTTGAAGTAGAGCCGCTCCAGCGCCGGGAGCGGCGCATCCTTGGGTCGCAGGAAGGTGGCGCAGAGGGCCGGCGAGAGCGTCAGCGACACCAGGGTGGAGATCATGGTCGCCACCGAGATCGTGATCGCGAACTCGCGGTAGAAGGCGCCGCTGATCCCCTCGATGAAGGAGGTCGGCACGAAGACGGCGACGAGGACGATCGTCGTCGCCACGAGCGCCGAGGAGACCTCGCGCATCGCCTGACGCGCGGCCTCGCGCGGCTTCATGCCGGAGGCGATCAGGCGCTGGACGTTCTCGACCACGACGATCGCGTCGTCGACGACGATGCCGATGGCGAGCACCAGGCCGAAGAGCGAGAGGTTGTTGAGGCTGAAGCCCAGGCCGAGCATCACGGCGAAGGTGCCGATCAGGGAGACCGGAATCGCGGCGACCGGAACCAGCGTCGTCCGCCAGTCCTGGAGGAAGAGGAAGACGCTGAAGACGACGAAACCGATGGCGAGGAGCAGGGTGAAGAAGACCTCGTCGATCGACTCCTCGACGTACTTCGTCGGGTTGTAGACGATCCGGTAGTCGACGCCCGAGGGGAAGTTCTTCTTCAGCTCGACCATCGTCGCCTTGATCGCGTCCGCGGTCTCGAGGGCGTTCGTGCCCGGCCGCTGGAAGATCACGATCGCGGCGGCGTTCCGGCCGTCGAGATAGCTGTTGATGTTGTATTCCTGGGCGCCGAGCTCGACCCGCGCCACGTCCTCGAGGCGGACGAGACGGCCGTCGTCGCCGCTCTTGACGATGATCCGCTCGAACTCCGCCGCGCTCTCGAGGCGGCCCTCGGTGGCCACCGAGATCTCGAAGGCGGAGCGACCGTCGCTCGGGGGCTGGCCGACCACGCCGGCCGCCACCTGCACGTTCTGCTCGCGGAGGGCGGCGACGACGTCGCCCGCCGTGAGGTCGAGCGCGGCGAGGCGATCGACGTCGAGCCAGATCCGCATGCTGTAGGGCGGACCGCCGAAGACGCGAGCCTCGCCCACGCCCTCGATGCGCGCGATCACGTCGAGGATGTTGAGGTAGACGTAGTTGCCGATGTAGAGCTGATCGCGGCTTCCGTCCGGCGAGATCACGTGCACGACCATCATCAGGTCGGGCGAGGTCTTGGCCGTGGTCACGCCGATGCGCCGGACCTCCTCGGGCAACCTCGGCTCGGCCGCGGCGACGCGGTTCTGGACCTTCACCTGGGCCTGATCGAGATCGGTGCCGATCTGGAAGCTGATCGTGAGCTGCATGATGCCGTCGGCGGTCGATGACGACTCCATGTACTCCATGTTCTCGACGCCGTTGATCGCCTGCTCGAGCGGCGTCGCGACCGTGCGGGCGATCGTCTCCGGCGTCGCGCCGGGGTAGGCCGCGCGGACGACGACGGTGGGCAGGGCGACCTCGGGGTACTGGGTGACCGGGAGCTGGAAGTAGCTGAGACCGCCCAGGACGATGATCACGATCGAGATGACGGTCGCGAAGATCGGTCGGTCGATGAAGATCTGCGGCAGTCTCATCGATCCGACTCCCGCGTGATCCACTCGCTCTCGGGCAAGGGGCGGAATTCGTTCGGCAGTCCGTCCTGACGCTCCTCGGCGCTGATCGCCTCCTCCTGGGGCATCACGGGCGCGCCGGGGCGGATGCGCTGGAGCCCCCTGATCACCACCAGTTCGCTGCCGTCGAGCCCCGCGGTGACGGCGCGCAGACCGAGGGCGAGAGGGCCGAGCCGGATGTCCTTGCGGACGACCGAGCCGTCGGCCGCGACGGTCCAGACGAAGCGCGCGGACTGGTCGGAGACCACGGCCTCGTCGGGGACCAGGAGCGCCTCGTGGGGCTCGCTCGCCGGCACGCAGATCGTGCAGAAGAGGCCGGGGAGCAGCAGTCCCGACTCGTTGCGCAGGATGGCGCGGACGCGCAGGCTGCCGGTCGCCTTGTCCACCCGGTTGTCGATGAAGTCGAGATGACCGGCATGGGGGAAGCCCTCCTCGTCGATCAGGGCGAGGCGGACCGGGCTCTTCAAGTCGGAGGCCGCGGGTCCCCGTCCCTGCTTCGCGAGCCTGAGGTAGCGGAGCGCCGCCGCCTCGTCGGCGTCGAAGTAGCAATGCACGGGATCGGTCGAGACGATCGTCGCGAGCAGGGTCGCGCCCTGGCCGCCGCCGGTGATGAAGTTGCCGACGGAGACGAGCTCGCGGCCGATGCGCCCGGCGATCGGCGCCTTCACGACGCAGTAGGAGAGATCGAGTTCGCTGCGATCGAGCGCGGCCTGGGCCGCCGCGATCGACGATTCCGCGGCCGAGACCGAGGAATCGGCGGTGGCGATCGCCGCCTTCGCGGAGGCGATCTCGGCAGCGGCGGCCTCGACGTTGGCCCTGGCCTGCTGGAGTTCGCTCTGGCGAACCTCGACGGTCTCGGCGGCGATGGCGTCGCCGGCCGCGGCGCGCTGTGCGCGCTCGTTGCGCTTGGTGGCGAGGTCGAGCAGCGAGTCGAACTGGCTCTTGCGAGCCACGACCTCGGCGAGTCCGGCCTCGGCCTGGATCTTCTGCGCGCGCGCCACCTCGAGCTGGGCGCGCGTGCCCGCGAGCTCGGCCCTCGCCCGCGCCGCCTCGGCTTCGAGCGGGCGCGGGTCGATGCTGAAGAGCGGGTCGCCCGCCTTCACCATGGCGCCCTCGCGGAAGTGGATCTGCTGGAGGTAGCCGGAGACGCGAGCGCGGAGCTCGACGCTCTCGACGGCCTCGAGACGACCGAGATAGCGGTCCCATTCGACGATCCTGCGCTGCAGGGGCCGCGCCACGGTCA
>JBFIHP010000175.1:0-6690 GCA_041601735.1 Planctomycetota bacterium
AAGTCGGCGAGGGCTTCGGCATGCCGGCCCTCGATGCCGAAGGTCACGCCGTGCTGCACGAGCGTCCAGGCGTCTTCGGGCTCGGCCTCGAGCGCGAGTTCGAACTGGCGGCGGGCGGCGCCGAAGTCCTTCCTGGCCATCATCACGAGACCGAGGTTGCGCAGGGCCGGCGGGTAGTTGGTCGCCACCATGAGGGCTCGGTTGAGGTCGGCCAGGGCGCCCTCGATGTCGCCGGGCGCGCGCCTCGCGAGCCGCAGGCCGCCGCGGTTGGTGAAGGCCGCCGCATCCCGCGGGGCGGCCTCGATGGCGGCGCTGAAGTCCGCGAAGGCGCCCTCGAGGTCGCGCCTTCGCCAGCGCTCGAGGCCTCTCTCGTTCAGTTCTTCCGGAGTCATGGCAGGATGTTGCCGGTCCGGGCGGGACGAGACAAGGAGTCGTCGCCCGGCTTGTCCCCGCCGCTTTCGGGAACAAGATGAAGCTCCGGGGCGTTTCCCCGGTCATGGAGACCGACGTGACTGAAGCGATCAAGAAGCCCTTCTGGAAGCGACTGCTGGCCTTCTGGCCCGTCCTCGTCGTGCTGGCCATCTTCATGGCCGCGCGCAGCCCCCTGGCCGCCAGCCCCGACGAGCCGCCGGCCTCGGCCAAGGGCGCGATCTACGAGCTGGACTTCAGCCCCTTGTGAGGCGGCACCTGAGTCTCCAAGGTCGAGGAGACTCTCGGACGCCTGGACGGCGTCGAACACGTATCGGCGGGCTGGGCCACGGACAGCGGCATCATCGCCCTCCGGCCCGGCCTCGAGATGACCCGGGAGGAGCTCGACGAGGCCCTCTCGAGCAGCGGATTCCGCGTGGTGGGCATGAAACGGCGCTGAAGGCCGCCGATTTCTCGCAGCGCTCCGGCATCGGAGGCGGTCATGGGCGCATGAACCGCCATACTGGTGACCCGGAGCGCTCCGATGCTGGCCCGCAAACTCGATCGACTCTTCCTTCGCTACCGTGACGCCGACGACGGGCGTGCGCTCGCCCGGGTCTTCGACCTGGTCGCCACCGATCTCTATCGCTTCGCGCTGCATCTGTCACGCGACGCCGAAGAGGCGGAGGAACTGGTGCAGTGTGCCTTCCTCGCCGCCATCGAGCGCCGTGATGCCTACGAGGCCCGCGGCCGCTTCTTCTCCTGGATCGCCGGCATCCTCGCCAACGAGAGGCGGCGCCGCCTGCGCAGCGCGAGCCGGGAGATCGATCCCGCGCGGCTTCGGTCCCGCGTCGAGACCGAGGCGAGTGACGCCGCCGCCGATCGCGAGTTCAGCGCCAGGCTCGGCGAGGCCCTCGCCGGCATCCCCGAGCCCTATCGCGGCGTGCTGGACCTCAAGCTCACGGAGGACCTCGAGGCTGCCGCCATCGCGCGGCGGCTCGGTCGATCCGAGGGCACCGTCCGGGCGCAGATCCATCGCGGTCTCGATCTCCTGCGCAAGATCCTCCCGGCGGGTCTCGCGAGTCTCGTCGTCACCGCGATGCCGCGCCATGCCCTCGCCCGGGTGCGCGACGCGACCCTGAGCTCGGCGGGCTTCGCATCGGCGACCGGCACCGTCGGACTCGCGACCGTCGAGGTCTCGGCCGGCATCGGGCTCGTCCTCACCGCGGCGGCGGCGGTCTACTTCGGCCTGCCCGGCGGCGATGAGAGAGGCGAACTGGATCGATCCGTCGGGACAGCGCAAGCCGAACCCGTTCGCCGCGCGGCGGAGCCCGCGCCGCCCGCGACCCACACGACGGTCACCGGGTCGAGCGAGAAACGGCCGAATCCTCGCGCCGAGGATGACCCGCAACCCGGGGGCTGGCAGCTCAGCCTCCCCGGCATCGCGGCACGGCTTCCCGACGGAAGCCTGCTGAGCACCGGCGAACTCCGTTTCGCGGAACACCGAGGCGCCGTCACCCCGCTCGACCGGCCCCGCGGACGGAGCCGGTCCCCGCTGCCCTCCGGCCTGATCGCGCGCCTGGCATTCGGTCCTCTCGAACGCCTTCCCGGGCCCGGAGGGCGGATGGACTTCGAGGCCGGCCCGGGCGGTCTCGTGGCGCAGGTCTTCCTCGATGGCCTCGACTTCGGCTTCCTCGTGCCGCTTCGGCTCGAGCGCCGCGAGCGCGGCCGCGGTGCCGGCACCGCGCGGCCTCGCATCTTCGAAGGGTTCAGCCTGGCTTCGGGGGCCGAGGCCCCGGGCGACGAGCAGGTCACGGCCATCCTCCAGACGCGCGAGGGACTCGAGAGGCGGAGCCTCGACCGCGAGGATTGGGGCTGGAGCCTGGCCGAGCGCCTGCCCCTGCCGCTCGAGCTCGAGATCCGCGGCGGCGATCGGCCGCCTCTGCGCCTTCTGGCCTGGAAGGAGAAGGTGAAACTCCCCGACCTCGACCCGAAGAAGAACGAGCCCCTGCCGCTCGTCCGTCTCGTCGAGGCCTTCAGCGGACGCCGTCTCTCGGGCCTCGCACCGAGCCTGGACCTCGTGGCCGACCCGAGCATGTCGATCGAACTCACGGAGCTGGGGGATGGTCTCTATCGCCTGCCGCCGGTGTCCTCGTCGCTGCTGCGACGGTGCAACCTCCAGCTGGAGGGATCCGGCTGGCTGACGCCCTCACCTTCGCTCCGGAAGATCAGGCCGCGCCGCGGCGACGAGGTGATCGAGTTTGCGCTGCTTGCGGCCTTCACCTCGCCCGCTCGCCTCCTGGAGTTCGATGGTCGTCCCGCCTCGGGGGCGCGCATCCGCGTCTACCAGGTCGCTCAGCGGGTGCTGCTCGAGGCCATGAGTGACGAGGTCGGGTCCTTTCGTCTGAACGCGGTCGGAAACGGCATCGACCGATTGGATGCCGATCTCCTCGACGCGCCGCTGACGATCACCGTCCAGACCTTCGACGGTCGCCACGCGCGCCTCGAGGGCCGGAGCCTCCGCGACCTCGCCTCCGGTCCGGACCTGCGTCTCGAGGCCGGCCGCCCCTTCGTCGATGTCGTCCTGCTCGATCACGAGGGCCGCCCGGTTCAGGGCGCGAATCTCCGGCTCAGCGTGCCCGACCCTGACGACAGCGAGGCCTGGCCGGTCGGCTCCGACCACGGACAGACCGACGAGGCGGGCCGCTGCCGCCTGCACGGCGTCTGCGGTGACCGGGTCGAGATCCAGGTCGATGCGGCGGGGCGTCTCACCGAGAGTCGCATCCTCGAGATCCCCGATGATGCGCAGCTCGAGTACCGTCTCCTGCCGGCCGCGCCGATCACGATCGACTTCGAGAAGCCGCCGGGACTCGAACTGAGCCTGGGTCGTCAGAGCCGGATCGATGTGACCGAGGAAGGGAGTCACTCGCCGTCCGCGCATCGCGGCGGAATCGTTCTCGACGCCGAGGATCGCGGCGTGGTGCTGGCGCCCCTGGGCAAGCAGTACCGCGTCAAGATCGAGCTCAACTGGGGTCGTCGTCCGGATGGGCTCTCCTTGCGGGTGCCGCGGCCCGAACTGACCGGCGTCGTCGCCGGCAGTCGTCTGGTCGTGCCGATCCTGGCCGGCAAGATGAGGAAGTTCGCCGTCCTCGGAGCAGACCGTCAGCCGGCGCGCTCGGCGCTGGTCTTCGTCCCCGACGATCCGATCGAACCGGTCGCGCCCTGGGAGCAGCGCAACCACGGCTTCGGCGGCAGCTGGCAGCCCGGCTACTCGGTCTCGTTGCCGCTCGGCTCGGCCTCGATCGTGATCCTGGCGGCCGGTCACCGTCCGGCTCGCGTCACCGTCCGGAATGCCCCCGACTCGACGGCGACCGTCGAGCTGCGGCTCGACCCGGGCGTCGTCATCTCCGGGACCGCAGAGGGCGGCGAGGCGCGATCGGGTCGCGTCGTCGCACTGGAGTTGATCGAGGTCCGGGGCCTCGCGCTGCCGGAGAGCTGGTTCGAGGCGCACAACCGGAGCGCCCGCACCTGGTTCAGGATCGAAGCGGACGGGAGCTTCCGGTCACCCCCGCTCGTTCCCGGACGCTATCGCCTCAGCGAGCACGGACGACCGATCGGCGAGGTCGAGATACCTTGGGACATCGATGGACTGGTCCTCGGCCGGCCGGCGGAATGATCAGGTCGCCGGCCCGTCGACCGCGCGTCGCTGCGAGCCCGTGGCCATCTCGTCGTCGCTGTCCACCGAGACCAGGGCGATGAGGAGGTCTCCCGCCCTCGGTTCGAGCGGTCGATCGACCGTCGCGATGATGAGCCGCTCGTCGCGCATGACGAGCAGGGGGCGCGCCGTCGGGCCCGCCTTCGTGCGCCAGGCCTCCACGTCGAACTCCTCGCTGAGCCGCGTCGCCTTGAATCGCGAGCCTGCGGCGAAGCGGGCCCGGAGGTAGCTCGATCCCATGTCCTTGTCGAAGAGGAGCCGCCCGTCCTCGACCTGGACCGCCACGGGCTGCGTCTGGTCCTTCGGTCCGAGCGGCGAGAGGCGATAGACCTCTTCACGGCCGAAGACCTCGCGGTAGTGATGCGCGGCGAGCCGGTTGACCTCGTTACTCGAGGTGACGGCGATCATCCTTCCGAGGCCGGTGAAATCGAGGAACTCCATCGTGGTCTCGCTGAGGGCGTCGGCCTTGCGCGCCTCGATGCCCGCGAGCCTGGCCTTGCGCACCTGACCGCGGTCGGTGTCGATCAGCAGGCAACGGATACCGCGGGAGAGCAGGAGTTTCGCCAGTTCGATCGCCCAGTCCGATGCTCCGACGAAGAGCAGTCCCTCGGTGGGGCCGCCGGCGAGGCCGAGCCGCCGCGCGACCCAGCCCGAGGTCGCGCTGTAGAGCAGCACCGTTCCGATGATGACGCTGAAGGTGATCGGGATCAGCTGCTCGGCGCCTTCGACGCCGGCATGGTCGAGCTCCAGCGCGAAGATCGACGCGACGGCGGCCGCGACCACGCCGCGCGGCGCCATCCAGGCCATCAGCGCTCGGTCCGGGAAGCCCAGACCCTTCGAGCGGAGCGTCGATCCGAAGACCGAGATCGGTCGCACGAAGAGGGCCAGCACGATGATGAAGGCCGGTCCGCGCCAACCCAGCGCGATCAGCGAATCGAGGTCGATGCGGGCCGCCAGGAGGATGAAGATGGCCGAGATCAACAGGACCCGCAGGTTCTCCTTGAACTCGACGATGTGACGGAGCGCCACGGTCTTCTGATTGCCGAGCACGGCTCCCATCACCGTCACGGTGAGCAGCCCCGATTCCTTCTGCACGAGGTTCGAGGCCACGAAGGCCGCCACGACGAGGCCGAGGATGAAGGGGTTCTGGAGGAAGTCGGGAATCCAGTGACGGCGGAGAGCGAGGTGGAGGAGGCGCGCCGCGACGAAGCCGCCCAGCCCGCCGATGAGCAGCGTCAGGCCGATCGCCGTGAACGTCGACTTCAGGGCCTCGCTGCCGCCGCTCGCGACCAGGACGTTGAAGACGAGGAGCGCGAGCACCGCGCCGATCGGGTCGATGACGATGCCTTCCCACTTCAGGATCGAGGCCGCCGGCCCGTTCGGGCGGATATGACGGAGCAGGGGTCCGATCACCGTCGGGCCGGTGACCGTGAGGATGGCGCCCAGGAGCAGAGCGAGCTGCCAGTCCATCTCGAGGAGATAGCGCGCGGCGACGGCCGCGCCGCCCCAGCTCAGGACCGCTCCGAAGGTGACGAGGCTGCCCAGCGTTCGTTTCAGGCCGCTGATCTCGTGCAGGTCGAGACTCAGACCGCCCTCGAAGAGGATGAGCGCGACCGCGATCGAGACCGCGGGCAGCAGGAGGTTGCCGAGTACCGCATCGGGAACCAGGATTCCCGCCACCGGTCCGGCCAGGATGCCGGAGAGGAGCAGCAAGAGGATCGCCGGGATGCGCAGACGCCAGGCCAGCCACTGCGCCAGGGCGCCGATTCCGGCCAGAAGGGCGAGGCCAATGGAGATCGTTTCGGTCATCGCTCTCAATCTCGCTACGAGGGCGGCGCGCTCTTTTTCGCGCCACCGAGGGTCAATTCCGACGACTCTTCCCCCGGGTGGGGGGATGGGGGCGGTGGGGAAGGGGCCTTCGAGGTTCGCCTCGTCCCGCCACCGATCGACACCCCGCGCCGGTTCGGATCGATGATGTCGCTTTCCACCGCGGTCGCAAGCCGAAGGCCCGTCGATTCGTCGATCGAATCGGCGACTTCCCGCTTTGCCGCCCTACCTGGGCCCATGCTCGGCGCCATTCCCGGGGTCGCCGTCCTGCCACCCGACCCCGGTTCGCTGTTAGTATCCCGGCGGTCGCGACGCTGACCGGGAGCCGGACGATGGTCGCTTTCAACTTGACGGGACAGGACGGCCGCCGGGCGAGGATCGAGGTCCGCCGCGGGCTCCAATCCGCGTTGAGCGAGCGGCTCGCGCCCTGGCGCGACTCCGGTCTGTTCATCCTGCACGATCCCGCCCTCGGCGGACTGGCCGCCCAACTGGGCCGGCTCGTGGGCGCGCGCGCCGTCCTGGCTGCCTCCGGCGCCGAATCGGCCAAGAGGCTCGTCGAGGTGGAACGGCTCGCCCGGCTCCTCCTCGGCTCGGGTGCAGATCGCGGGTCCATGCTGGTCGTTCTCGGCGGCGGCGCGGTGCTCGATCTCGGCGCCTTCCTCGCCGGGATCTACTTCCGCGGCATGGCCTGTGCGCTCCTCCCGACCAGTCTCCTGGCCGCGGTCGATGCCGCGATCGGC
>JBFIHP010000176.1:0-6689 GCA_041601735.1 Planctomycetota bacterium
TACCCGGCGAAGGACCTCGGGGCGCCGCGCCGCATCGCGCTCGGGCTGGCGGCGGCCCAGTACGGCGAACTCGTCGGCGATCGGAGGCTCGCGCTGCGCTACCTCGATCGCGCCGCCGAGATCGACGCGACCGACCCCGATCTCGCCTCGCTCCGGGCCCGCATGGCCCAGGCGGCCGGGAAGGCGGCGGACGCACTCGCCTGTCTCGAACCGGTCTTCGCCGCCGAACGGGCGCGGATCGACCAGCACGCGCTCGCGGCCCAGCTCCTCCAGTCGCTCGGCCGCGCCCGCGACGCCCGCGTCCATCGGCTGGCCATCCTCGACCTCGAACCGACCAATCCGGTGGAGGCGCGAATCAAGGAGGAGGTCCTCCGCGAGTTCGGCATCGGAGCGGAGGGCGGGCGATGAGACGGGCTTCGTTCCTCCTGATCCTCGCCCTCGCCGCGCTGCTCCGGGTCGGGCAGGCCCAGGTCGTGTTCGGTCCCGAGCGCATCGACCTCGGCGAACTCCTCCAGATGGACCGGCGCGAGTTCGAGCTGAAGGTCACGAACGGGGGTACCCGGGCCCTCCGCGCCGCCGAACTCGGACACGACTGCGGTTGCCTCCGCATCCTCGCCGGCGGGGGCGTCGATCTCGCGCCGGGGGCGAGCCTCGTCCTGCGCTTCGAGTTGAACACCGATCTCCTCGAGGGCCCGCAACGCCAGGAGATCCGCTGGGGCGCCGCCCGATTCGTCCTGAGCTTCCATGTCGTCCCCGACTTCGTGCTCGAACCCGGCACGCTGCAGCTCGGCGAACTCGGGCGCGGCGCGGTCGGGGAGGGGAGCGTGATCGTCCGGGCGCGCCCCGGGCTCGACGCCGAACTGGTCCTCCTCCAGGCGCCCCCTGCGGTCGAGCTGCGGATCGAGGAGCTGGAGCGCGCTCCCGGGGCGGCCGCCGCCTGGCGCATCCATCTCCGTCGCGAGGTCGCCGCCGCGGCACCGGCGGGCGCCTTCGAGGAGCTCGTGTTGCTCGAGCCGCGCGGCGCGCGCGTGCCCCTGCTGCGGATCGGTCTCTTCGGGCGGGTGGTCGGTTCGGTCGAACCGCGACCGAGCGTCCTCGATTTCGGTCGCCTGGAGCCCGGCGAGACGGCCCGTGTCCGACTCCGGCTCGAGAGCCGCGACGGCCGACCCTTCCGGATCCTCGGTTACCGTCTGCTGGGACGACGCGTCGCCGGGCTGGAAGGCGTGGAGGCCGCGCTCGCCGCCGAGATCGACATCGAGGCCGAGCTCGGCGACTCTCCCGGCGCGCAGCGGGGCATGCTCGAGTTGATTCTCGATCACCCGGGTGAGAGAAGGTTGAGCGTAGCCTGGCGCGCGCGCGTCATCGAAAGGAAGCCATGAGTCGTCTCGTCGCCGTCCTGACCACCGCTCTTCTCGCCTCCCTGTTCTTCTTCGCCTGCGGCGACGATCCGGTCGTGTCGCCCGAGCCGAAGCCCGAGGCGCCGCCGCTGCCGGATCGACCCGGTCTGCTGATCGTCGGCAACGATCAGGGCATGATCCGGCCCTGCGGCTGTTCGAAGCCGCTGCTCGGCGGCATCGTCCGGCGCGGCGCCTTTCTCGACGCGCTCGACCCGGAGACTCGCGCCGCCTCGACCCTGGTCGGCGTCGGCGGCATGATCCACGAGGGCGGACGGCAGCAGGAGCTGAAGCTCGAGGCCTTCCTCGAGAGCCTGCAGGTCCTCGGCGCGACGGTGATCCTGCCGAACGAGCATGACCTCCTGGTCGGCTCCCGCTTCTGGACCGACGTCCTCTTCCAGCGCGGCGAGGGCGACCCGCCGCTCGTGGCCGGCAACCTGGTCGTGGCCGGCAACCCGCTCTTCCAGACCGAGGCTCTCGTTCGCCTGGCGGGGCGCGACGTCGTCGTCTCGAGCTGGCTCTGGCCCGATTCGGGCGTCCTGTCCGAGCCGGGCGTCGAGCTCCTCGAGCGGCCGGAGCTCGGCAATCTGAAGGCCCTGCTCGCCGCCGAGGCCGATCGTCCCCGCGATCTTCTGCTCTACAGCACCGCGCCCGAACCGATCGCGCGCGCCTGGCTCGAGAGCGAGGGCCTGCTCGAGGCGGCGGCCGAGGTGCTGCTTCTCGTCTCCGGACCCTCGGACCTCCCCATGGTGGTCGCCTCCGAGCCCGGTTACGTCGCCGCCGAGGTGGGCCAGAAGGGCCGCGACGTCGCGCACTTCGACTGGCCGAAGGGCGTCGGCATGACCGGCTACAGCCTCGTCGAGGCCTACGGCGGTCATGCCCGTCAGCAGGAGATCCTCGACTTCTACCGCGGCAACGTCGCCGCCGAACAGCTGCTCTTCAACCTGCCCAAGTTCGAGATGGCCGAGGGCGCCTACGCCGGCGCCGAGGCCTGCGCGACCTGCCACCAGCAGGCCTTCGAGGTCTGGAAGAAGTCGGGGCATGCCCATGCCTTCGCGACCCTGAAGGACGTCGGCGACGATCAGGACCCGGAATGCGTGCGTTGTCACGTGGTCGACTATCACCGCATGGGCGGATTCGATCCGGTGTCGGTCGAGCCCGTCGATGTCCAGTGCGAGGCCTGTCACGGCCCCTCCGCCGAGCACGCCGACAATCCGGCGCAGCCGACGCCGAGGCCCAAGATGCGCGACGACGACTGCCGGGTCTGCCACGACCTCGCCAACAGCCCGGCCTTCAGCTTCGAGACCTACTGGCCGAAGATCGCCCACGGCAAGTAGCGTGTGCAGCGGAGTCCGGCCCGGCCTGAGATCAAGGTCATATCCCTGACGGCATTGAAAGGCGCTTGGGGGAGCGATCTCACCTCCTCCTCGTGCCGATTCTCCTGCTGGACATCGAGTTGCAGCCCCTCTTGTCCGATAGAGCGATCGGGGCATTGCCCCCAGGGGGCCGCCCGAGGGTGGCGGTCCGGAGATCGTAGAAGGGTGATGTGCCATGGAAGACAAGAATCGCACCACGGACTCGGATGTCGAGGGCGCCCGGCTGGACCGGCGCTCCTTCCTCGGAACGCTCGGAATCGCCGCCGTCGGCGGCGCGCTGAGTTCGACCCTCACCGGTTGCGGCGGCGGCAATGCCATCGGCGCCGTCATCCTGACGGACGAGGAGCAGCGCGCGCAGAACGCGCGGACGATCCGGACCGACTGCGCCCAGATCGCCTTCGATCGCGGCACGGTGACCCATGTCGCGAACGGCGACGAGGGGCTCTACGCCAGTCGCATCGGCAGCTTCTCGAAGGGCCTGCCGCACGACGCCATCGGCGAGGTCGATCCCGGCGCCTACCAGACCTTCAAGCAGGCGCTCGACTCGCGTGACTTCTCGCTGCTCGACACGATCGCGATCGGACCGCGCAAGCTCGAGAATCCCCAGGGCGGCCTGGTCTACTCGCTCCAGGGCGCCGACCCCGTCAGCCTCACGATGCCGCCTGCGCCGGCCTTCGCCTCGGCCGAGATCGCGGGCGAGATGGTCGAGCTCTACTGGATGGCGCTCTGTCGCGACGTCGCCTTCGACGATTACGCGAGTTCGGCCACCGTGGCCGCGGCCTGCGCCGATCTGAACGCACTCTCCGACTTCCGCGGGCCCAGGAGCGGCGGTCAGGTGACGCCCGCGACCCTGTTCCGCAGTCCGACTTCCGGCGACCTCACCGGTCCCTACATCTCGCAGTTCCTGCTGCAGCCCGCGAGCTACGGCACCCTCGCCCTCGATCAGCGCCAGCGGACCTACGCGGCGGGCAGCGACCACATGATCAACTTCGCGGAATGGCGGGCCATCCAGACCGGGCAGCAGCCGAGCGCCTCGCCGGTCTTCGACGGCGCGAGCCGCCACATCCGCAACCTGCGCGACCTCGCCGCCTACGTCCACGACGACGTCCTCTTCGAGGCCTTCTTCAACGCGGCCCTCGTGCTCTTCGCCAACGGCGTGCCCTTCAAGCCCGGCGTCGCGGTCTACGGATCGTCGCCGAGCCAGACCGGCTTCACGTCCTGGGGCGGCCCGCACATGCTCGACGTGCTCACCGGCGTCGCCAACCTCGCCCTGCGCGCGGTCTGGTTCCAGAAGTGGTTCGTGCACCGTCGGCTTCGCCCCGAGGCCTACGCCGGTCGGGTCGAGGTGCACGCGAGCGCCCAGGCGAGCTATCCCCTGCATGCGGACGTCCTGAATTCGGCGGCCTTCTCCCAGCTGCAGACCATGAACGGCAACGCCCTGCTGCCGATGGCCTACCCCGAGGGCTCGCCGCGGCATCCCTCCTACGGCGCGGGCCACAACGCGGTCGCCGCTGCCTGCAGCACCGCCTTGAAGGCCTTCTTCGACGAGAACCACGTCCTCCAGAACCCCGTCGTGCCGAGCGCCGACGGCCTCTCGCTGGTGCCCTACACGGGCCCCGACGCCGGCAACCTCACGGTGGGCGGCGAGCTCGACAAGCTGGCCGGCAACATCGCGCAGGGCCGCAACGCGGCCGGCGTGCACTGGCGCTCGGACTACAGCGGCTCCTTCCCGCTGGGCGAGCAGGTGACCGAGACCGTCCTCCAGGAGCAGAAGCTCATCTTCAACGAGAGCGGCACCTTCAGCTTCACCCGCTTCGACGGCTCGCCCGCCGTCATCTGAGCCCGACCCCACATACGGTGCCAGGCACATTCCGCCGCGAATCTCCAACGGAATGTGCCTGGCACCATTCGCCGCAATTCTCCAACGGAACGTGCCAGGCACCTTTCGTCGCAAATCTCCGGCGGAATGTGCCTGGCACCGTATGTGGGAGATTCTGGACGAACGGGGCCACCCTCATCCTCCGCCGGGCCTGTTATGCTGCGGCCCCGGGGGAGATCAGCACTGATGGAAGACTACGCTCTGCTCGCGGCCGGACTCGGCCTTCTGCTCTTTGGCGGCTGGCTGCTCGTGAAGGGCGCCTCCGCGCTCGCGACCGCGCTGGGCGTGTCGCCGATGATCGTGGGCCTCACGGTCGTGGCCTTCGGCACCAGCGCGCCGGAGCTCGCCGTGAATCTCCTGGCCAGCGCCCAGGGCAGCGACGGCATGGCCTTCGGCAACGTCGTCGGCTCCAACCTCGCCAACATCGGCATCATCCTCGGTTTCTCCGCCCTGCTGCGCCCCCTCGAGATCCAGGGCACGCTGGTGCGCCGCGAGATCCCGTTCATGCTGCTCGCGACGGCCGCCATGCTCGTGCTGGGCATGCGGCCCGATCTGCACTGGCGGGAGGGCATCTACGAGCGCGGCGACGGCGTCGTCCTCCTGCTCTTCTTCTCGATCTTCCTCTACACCTCGTTCAACGAGGCGCTCCGTCAGCGCCGCGACCCGATCGTCGAGGACCTCGAGGAGGCGGTCGCGAAGGCGTCGAAGCCGAGCATCCCGCTCTCGATCCTGCTGGTGATCCTCGGCCTCGGCGGCCTCGTCTACGGCGGCGAGCTGACCGTGAAGGCGGCGACGACCGTGGCCCGCTCGATCGGCATGAGCGAGGCGGTCATCGGCCTCACCGTCGTCGCGATCGGGACGAGCCTCCCGGAGCTCGTCACCTCGATCATCGCTGCCGCGCGCGGCCAGACCGACATCGCGGTCGGCAACGTCGTCGGCTCGAACATCTTCAACGTGCTCTTCATCCTCGGCACCTCGTCCACGGTCATGCCGGTACGCGTGCCGACCGGCGGCCTCCTGGACCTCGTGATCCTGCTCGGCATCTCGGTGATCCTCCTGCCGCTCTCCGTCACCCATCAGCGCCGCATCGTCCGCTCGGAGGGTCTCTTCCTCCTGCTCTGCTGGTGCGGCTACACCTACTGGCGGGTCAGCGACCTGCTCTGACCAGGCTCTCCGGAGGCTCGCCGATCATCGGCGTCCGGCCGCCACCGGATCTCGATCGGGTTCAGATGACGCTGCGGACGGAGGTGGCGGGGAGCAGGTTGCGGAACCGATCGAGCTTCAGCGTCGCGAAGCCGAGCGGCAGGCCCTGCCAGCGGAGGAGGGTCGGTCCGCCGTCCGGAAGGAGCGCGGGATCGAGCTCGAGGCCGGCGAGGTAGCGTTTGGCCTGACCGCGATCGACCTCGATCACGCCGCGAGTGAAGGATGGACCGAGGACGAGACCGAGCTCGTGATCGACGGTGAAGGAGCCGTCCGGTTCGAAGCGCCCGGCGCGGAAGCCGGGCCTCCGCAGCCGGAGATTCTCGAGCACCCGATCCGCTCGGCAGGGCACGAGGAAGACCTCGTCGTTGCGGCGTCGCGCCGCGAGATGGCGGTCCTTCAGCTCGAGACCGTGGCGCTCGCGCAGCAGGGCTTCGGTCTCGGGATCGGAGGCGAGCGGCGCATCATCCTCCGGATCGAGTTCGCCCGGTTTCCGGAGCGCCGCGGTGAAGAAGCCGCCGCTGTCGTGCTGATGAGGGAGGACCTGAAGGCGCCCCTTCTCGTTGCGGCTCTCTTCGATCTCGGGAAAGACCGGGCCGAGATCGATCTCCATCGCATCCGTCGTCGCGAGCAGGTGCTCGACCACCTCGTCGTTCTCGGCCCGTGCGAAGGTGCAGGTCGAGTAGACCAGCAGGCCGCCCGGCGCCAGGGCCTCGTAGCCGGAACGGATCAGCTCCTTCTGCAGCGGCGCCAGCTTCGGATTGCGATCGGGGCGCCAGCCGAGCAGGGCCCGCGCGTCCTTCCTGATCGTCCCCTCGCCGCCGCAGGGCGCATCGACCA
>JBFIHP010000177.1:0-6686 GCA_041601735.1 Planctomycetota bacterium
CACCGCGCTTCGAATGCCGGCTTGTCGAGCCGGCGCTCCTCTCGCCACCGAGCTTCGAATGCCGGCTCGTCGAGCCGGCGCTTCGCCGCCCCGCTAGCCGACGTCGTCGATCGAATCCACCGAGCGCGAGCCGAAGTAGACCTCCTCCGGGCGCAGGCTGCGCTTCACGAAGAAGAGCACGTAGGAGAGGAAGCCGTAGAGGCCGCAGACGCCGGAGATCGGCACCCAGGTCGGGATGCCGCTCATGCGATAGCCCACGAGGGTGGTGGCCGTCTCGGGCAGCTCGCGGAAGAAGCAGAAGAACCAGGCGAAGAGCAGCACGATGAAGAGCGGCAGGTAGTTGTTGACCATGCGCGCCTTCATCGCCATGAGGAAGGTGATCTTGTAGCTCGGGTTCAGGAGATCCTCGGCGACGTAGAAGCCCCAGTTCTCGACCGGACTGGAGAGGTCGCGACGCAGGATCGGGACGTAGAAGTTCTCCTCGATCCGGCGGACCCGGTTGCGCCAGACGTCGTAGAAACGGAAGCGCCGCGACTCGAAGACCAGCATGGTGAAGATCATGTACATGCCGAGGACGAGGACGACGTCGCCCATCACGTTGGTGAAGGCGAAGGAGAGGAGGGCGCCGATCGAGAGGACCGCCCAGTTGGTCGTCGTGTCGAGGCGAGTGCGCCAGATCTGGGCGCGGTGCTGCTCGCCGCGGTAGAGATGGACCATGGCCGAGATGTACTCGGCGCGCGTGAGCGGATACTCCTCGAAGGAGGTGCTCTTGGGCTTGGATTCGTCGGTCACGTCGATCTCTCCGCTCTTGGCTTCCGCCGCGAGGATACGCGCTGGGGGGCTGCATTTCGACCGGGAGCGCGCGGCACGCCAAATTCAAGCGCTCCGTCTTGATTTCGAGCGGTCCGGCATCTACCTTTCCCGGTGCCCGGGGACGTAGCTCAGTTGGGAGAGCGTCGCGTTCGCAATGCGAAGGTCGTGGGTTCGACTCCCATCGTCTCCACTGGACGGACAAGGCCCCTCGAGTTCGGCTCGAGGGGCTTTCTCATGCCCCCCCGGCGTCCTTGCGGCGCCGGTTCTCCGCCAATCCGCCCGGTCGGTTGCCGCTCACGTAGACCGGAAGCGGTCGCCCCAGCGATTCGGCCTCGGCCCGGATCATGAGGGTGAGGGACTGGAGGAGGAGGGCGCCCACCGCGGTGCTGGCCGAACCCATGCGCTCGTCCCCGGCCATCGCCACCAGGGCGTCGCCCGGAGGGCTGAGGTTGTCGAGGGTCACCGCGGCCAGCTCGTGGAGCCGACGGCCGCCGGGGTGCCTGGGTTCCAGTCCCTCGGCGATGACTCGGCTCGTCACGGCGATCAGGAAGGCGCCGGCTTCGGCGGCGAGCCTCGCCATCTCGACCGGCGCGGCGTTCACGCCGCTGGTCGAGATCACCACCACGACATCGCTCGCCGTGAAGCCGCCCTCGGGCAGCCGGCCCCGGACCCAGTCCAGGCGGCGCTCGGCGAGTGAGCTCTCCTCCGGCGGCTCGCGATCGAGCGCGATCTCCGGGGCGAAGAGGCAGCGCAGGTCCATCAGCCCGCCGGCCCGGTAGTAGACGTCCTGGGCGACGAGCCCGGAGTGACCGCAGCCGAAGCTGAAGAGCCGCCCGCCGCGGCTGAGTCGTCCCGCCGCCTCCTCGGCGGCGCGTTCGAGGGCCTCGCGGTTGATCTCGAGCGCCCCCGCCGCGAGCCGGAGGGCCTCCGATCCGAAACGGTCTGCTGCATGTCGACCCGCTTGCGTCATCGTCGTCTCGTTTCGGGAAAAGTGCGTTCCAGAGCTTCGCGCCGACCCCCGGCCGGAACCGGGGGTAGTCTTCATCGACAGAACGATTTTCCTATCGCGTGCGGCGCCCGTCTCGAGGCGTCCGTCAGAAAAAGGCAAACCCGGCGAAAGCCGGCGACGCAAAGCCGTTTGACCTAAGTCCGCTGTCCGCGCGGATATGGTAGCAGGTTGCCCGACTCGCGCCTGGATGGGTCGTTTCCGGACCGATCGCTCGCTGCATACCGGCAGCGGGAGGAGAGCGCCTGGAAACGCGGAACCTCGGTTCCCGTCACCGTCAGGCAAACACCGTTACGGGCCTTCACCGGAGGCTCGAACGGGTCGCTGCCGCGATTTTTTGCCGACGGAGTACACCGTGAACCACAAGATCGCCGAGATTCCGCGCCCGCGCGGCATCCTCATCGCGGGGACATTCCTGTTCCTGCTCGCACTCGGTCTCGAAGCAAGAGCCCAGGTGACGGGTTTTCCGCTGCGAGTCGAGAATCCGTCCAACTTCGATCGGTTCGATGCTCCGGTGGCCAGCGGTCTGCCGCTGCCCTGGTTCCTGCCGATCACGAACCCCGATCTCGACTTCCTGCTGCTCGACGACCTGGGCAATCCCGTGCCGGCGACCTCGAAGGTCCTGGCCCGCTGGGGCGGCGAGCGCGGTGACGGCACCAAGCGCGCCAAGTGGGTGCTCATCTGCTTCAACGCCGACGTTCCGGCCAATTCGACCCGCACCTACTTCATCGTGCCCGGCACGACCCAGCCCGGGTCGATGATCATCAACGAGACCGCGACCGAGGTCACCGTCGCGACCGGCGCCGCGATCTTCACGATCGACAAGGTGAACGCGACCTTCTTCAAGCAGGTCGATGTCGCGGGCCAGACCGTGGTGGCGACGCCCGGCAGCCTCGAGATGCGAGACATCGCCGGCGGGGTGCTGAACCCCGTCCTCCAGTCCACCGCCTGGGAGCAGCAGACCGCGACGCGGTCTGTTTTGCGTCAGAAGGGCTACTTCCAGGGCCTCGCGCTCGAGTTCACCATCCGCTACTACTTCATGACCGGTCACAGCGACGTGAAGGTGGACTTCCGTCTCGAGAACCACGGCAACTACGGCGAGATCGGTCAGACCGGAAACAGCATCGGCACCCAGCACTTCGACTCGTTCAAGATGAACCTGTCGATCGCCGACACGAGCCCGGACGTCGTGACCACGAACACCGTGCACGACCCGGCCGGCGGCAGCTACAAGCTCGAGCAGGACTTCGGCGTGGTCTTCAACAGCCTCGACATGGAGTCGGCGCTCGTCTTCACCGAGACGCTCGGCGCATCGACGGCGAACACCGGCAACAAGTACGACGGCGCCCTGGCGCTGAACGGCACCACGGGCTCGCTCTCGGTGGCCGTCGATCGCTTCTGGCAGAACTTCCCCAAGGCCTTCGAGGTCTCCGGCGGGACGCTGTCGGTGGCGCTCTGGCCCTCCTTCGGCTACGGCCCGATCTACCGCGGGCAGTACGGCACGCCGACCAGCAACATCGTCGATCTGACGAGCACGACGCACTATCGCTTCGAGGGCGGTCGCTGGAAGACCCACACCTTCGTGGTCGATTTCCGTGACAGCGGCCAGACCGGCTACGTCCCGGGCGAGCTCTACGAGCAGGCCGAATCGCTGGCCAAGCCGCTCATGGCGCGGCCGGTCCAGGAGTGGCCCTTCCGCCTCTGGGCCTTCGGCGACCTCCTCGTCGAGCGGCGCAACTGGACCGACCTCGGCCAGGTCCACTACGAGCGCATGATGGACATCCTCGTCGACGACTCGGCGGCCGACAACCAGCCGGCGCTCGGTCAGATCGGCCTGCCCGAGTTCCGCAAGCGCGGCGGCACCTACGGCGGTCGTCAGATGTACGGCTGGGAGAACTTCGGCGACATCGCCTGGGGCGACGGCTTCAGCTCGCTCCACTACGACCTGCCCTTCGGCGTCCTGATCAACTACTGGCGCACCGGCGATTACGCCTTCTTCGACATGGCCCGCGATCTCTGCGCGCACCGGCGTGACTACGATCAGTGCCACACGACGCATCCGTCGTCGCCGCGCCGCGGCGGTCAGAGCTACGAGAAGGGCTACACCCACGGCAACTACAACGCTCCCGAGCCGAGTCACACCTGGGTGCACGGTCTTCTGCTCTACTACGTCACGACCGGCGACGAAGGCGCCTTCGAGTCGGCTCTCGAGGTCGGCGAGTTCTACGCCCGCACCGCGCCCGAGAACTGGACCGGCTGGTGGGGGTCGCGAATCCTCGGCTGGCAGCTCGAAGGCCTCATGAACCTGTGGAACTACGTGGGCAAGCAGCAGTACCTGCTCCAGGCCCAGGCCACGGTGCAGAACTGGGAGCAGCTCGACCAGGCCGACGGCCTCGACGGCATGCACGCCAACCCGGGCTGGTCCACTCCGCACGCCCAGAGCTGGATGCACGCCATCGTCCTGAATGCGATCTCGAAGTACTACATCAACAGCTACGATCAGTCCGCGGTGCCGATCATCAAGCGCATGGCCGACTGGTTCCGCGACGACGTGGTGAAGGACTATCCCACCGGCCCGCCGAACTCCTGCACCACCGCGACCGTCTGGGAGCGCGTGGGCGATGCGACGAACGGCTACCGGGCCAACCCGAGCACGCATCACACCTGGGCGACGGCGCAGGCCCTCTCCTACGCCTCGATGGTCTTCTTCGACCAGACCTACTACGACACGGCTCAGGCCCTGTGGAACTCGGTGGCCCGCTACCACCAGATCCAGGAGCAGTACTCGCAGACCCCTCGGGACTGGACCAACCCCGGCACCTTCTCGCCGGTGGCATTCCGGATGATGAACTTCCCGAACTCCGAGACCAAGATCATGGGCAACATCATCCTCTGGGGACAGGCTGGCCTCGCGTCACGCTGCCTCTGGGAATTCAGCTGGTAGGCCGATTCTCCGTACCGAAACCGGCCCGACGAAGAGCCCCCGACCCCGGTCGGGGGCTCTTCTCTTTCGCGGCCATGGAGCGCCGAGGAGGGCCGGCCCGACAGGCCGGCCACCGAAGCTCGAAGGATAGCGGAAGCCGCTCTGTCGGAGCGGCGCTCCTCCGGCCATCGAAGCTCGAAGGGTAAAGGAGCGCCGGCCCGACAGGCCGGCCTTCGAAGCTCGAAGGTCAGCGGAAGCCGCTCTCTCCGAGCGGCGCTCCTCCGGCCATCGCGCCTCGAAGCGCAGCGACGCCCGCTCTCTCCTCGAGCCGCTCCTCAGAACCCGCGCTTCTCGTAGAGGGCGGTCTGCTCGCGGTTGAAGGCCCAGCCGTCGGGGAGGTTCACGCTGCGATAGACCGCCGGCGGCAGGCCCCGCGCCGCGAGCTTCGCCGTGATCTCGACCATGAAGGCCCAGATCGCCGCCGCCGTCATCACGCCGGAGCTCGGGCCGACCGGGGTCGGCATCCCCGGCAGTTCGATCAGGGCGTCGCCGGGCGGGGCGTGGAGATCGATGACGGCGTCGGCGATCTCGTGCAGGCGCTTGCCCGAGGAGTGCCGCGGTTCGAGCGAGTTCGAGAACGCGACGCTGGTCAGCGCCACCACGAAGACGCCCATCTCGCGCGCGAGCAGGCCCACCCCGACGGTGAAGGCCTCCTTCCCCGAGTTCGAGACCTGGATCAGGACGTCGCCCGCCTGCAGGTTGCTCTTGTCGATGAGGAAGCGGGCCAGATCCTCGCGATCGTAGAAGTAGGACTGCTCCATCTCGGTGTGCGCCGAGCTCCTGCCCGCGGGGGCCCTGTGGCGCATCTCGAGTTCGAGCTCGAGAGGGTGGAGGCCCACCAGACCCCCGGCGCGGCGGATCGGCTCGCGCTTCATGTGCCCGGTGTCGAAGTGGTGGAGCCGTCCTCCGGCCTCGACCTTCGCGGCCACGGCCGCGGCGACGCGGCCGATGGTCTCGCTCTCGCGTTCGCGCAACTCCCCGATCAGCGCCTGGATGCGCTCGAGATAGGCTTCCGCCGCCATGGGCCGCTCCTTGCCGAATTCCGGGCTCACCGCGGCAGGATAGCGCAAAGGACGGACGAGGCCTTTGACCGCGCCCCCGGGATGCTAAAAGACCCGTCATGGCCAACCTCAAGACCATCCTGCGCGGCGGCGAGTCCGCGACCCTCGAGTTCAAGGAGGTCTGTCCGGTCCCGCACCGGATCGCCCGGACGATCGCCGCCTTCGCCAACTCTGCCGGCGGCGACATCGTCGTCGGAGTGCACGATTCGGGCGAGGTCGTGGGGCTCGCCGATCCGGCGCGCGAGCGCAGCACCCTCGAGCTCGCCCTCGACTACGTCGAGCCCCGACCCGAGGTCGAGATCAAGGAGCTGCGCCACGACCTCAAGGTCGTCCTGGTCATGACGGTCTCGATGATCGACTTCCCGACCATCTGCCGGGTGGACATGGACGGCGAGGAGGTCGCCTACTTCCGGATCGGCAAGGAGTCGCGGGGCGTGGCGGAGGAGGCCGTGAAGATCGCGGTCCGCCAGCGCCGCTATCGCGGCAACAACCGCGACATCTCGGCCGACGGCCAGAAGCTCGTGACCTGGCTCTGGAACAGCGGCGAGCAGAAGGAGCCGGTCTGCGCCCGGAAGTTCAACTTCTCCTCGCACCGCCTGCGCAAGCTCGCCGAGGACATGATCGGCGCCGGCTACGTCCTGCCCTGCAGCCTCGGCAGCGGCCGTGCCTACGCCGCCATCCACCCCGGCCCCGGCAAGCACTGACCTTCGAAGCGTAGCCGAGGAGCGCCGGCCCGACAGGCCGGCATTCGAAGCTCGCGGATGTTCCAGAGCCGCTCTGTCCGAGCGGCGCTCCTGTCGCGCCCCAGGAGCGCCGGCCCGAC
>JBFIHP010000178.1:0-6664 GCA_041601735.1 Planctomycetota bacterium
CGGCCGGCACCCCGAAGGAGACCATCGACTACGAGTTCGGCCGACGCGACGGCCTGCACCAGGTCTTCGACACCGAGGGAAACTGGGTGATCCGCGAGCCGATGGTGAAGGGCAAGATCGAGGGGACGCGCATCCATCGCGATCCGAAGAGCAGCGCGCGGATGGAGGCGGATCACGTCGGCGGCGAACTCGTCGAGGAGCGACGCTACTACACGAACGGACAGATGACGCGCCGGATCACCTACGAGCGCTCGCAGGCCGAGAACCCCGAGGACGTCGTGATCCAGGGCGAGGTGCTGGCCTGGTGGCCGAACGGCAACGTCCGCTTCCGGGGCGTCTATCGCACGGATCGGCATCCTATGCTCTACATCCGGGACGGCGGCGGCTACGGGGGCGAGACGGTGCCGGGCCGACAGGGGACCTGGCTCGCGTTTCACGAGAACGGCGAAGCCGCCCGGAAGGAGAACTACGTCGGAGGGCTCCTCGAGGGAGCCTACCAGGGCTGGAACGAGAAGGGCGAAAAGGTCGAGTGGGGCTCCTTCCGCGGCGGTGCGCGCCAGGGCCGCTGGGAGTACGCCGACGAGAACGGCAAGCTCGACAGCTGGGCGGTCTACGACCAGGGCCGCTTGACCGGCTCCGGTCGCTACGAGGACGAGGAGAACTGAATCATGGAACGACTGCGTCGCCTCGTCTTCGTGGTCCTGCTCGCCGCGGGGGTCTGGTGCTTCTTCCACGCCGATCTCTCGCCCCTCGTGACCGTCGCGCCCGAGCGGCGACCGCCGCGCGGGGTAGACGAGATCCACCCGGTGCGCGGCGCGGACTGGGCGGCCTTCCTCGCGGAGGTCGATGAGGCTGCCGCGGGTCGCGGCCCCGAGGCCTGGCGCTGCGGGCCGGAGCAGGAGGGCTACGGCATCAGCCGCCGGCTCTTCTACCGACCGGACGAGGGCCCGTTCGCGGCGATCGCGGCCGGGCTGCCGAAGCCCTGGGGCGTCGCCCGGCTCGAACACCAGGGGCGGATCTACGACCTGCAGCGGGTCACCATCCAGCACGACGACTTCCAGTTCGGCAGCGGTTACTCCTCGCTGGCGCCGCCGGATCGCTTCTTCCGGCCCTGGCGCTTCCTCTCACCCTGGCTGATGGCCGCGGCCCTGCTCGCCTACATCGCCATCTCCTGGCCGCGCCGCGCCCCCGGCGACATCGCCCATGCGCGCTGGCGCGTCGTGATGTCCGATCTCCTCTCGACGCTGCTCTTCCTGCCCTTCTTCGCGCTTCCCTTCTTCATCATCGGCGGGGCCCTGCAGACGATCGTCGTGGGCTGGCCGCTCCTGATCGGGCTCTGGTTCATGGCCGCGCTGGGGCTCTGGGCCTTCTACCTCGCGGCCTGGAGTTCGGCGCTCGCGGTGCGGGTCGGCGACGATGGCCTCATGATCCGCTCCTTCGCGGACTGGAAGAGCTTCCCCTTCGCGGCGATGTGCGACTTCGGCCCCGCGATCCGGAAGAGCCCGCGCTGGATGCGCGTGCTCGGCGTCCTCGCGGCCTTCTCCGGTCGGAGCGGCGGCGGCGCGGCCATGCTCTCGTCCTCGCTCGAGTACGGCGGCCTCGCGATCCGCCTGAGCGCGGGGCAGGTCCTCTTCCTCTGGATCTGCACGCCGCTCGGCGCGCCGACCATGGAGGGGGCCGAGCGCATTCCCGAGGCCCTGCGGGCGGCCGGGCTGGCCGAGTTCGAGGAGCCGCTCGTTCACGTCGGCTTCGGTCGCGGGCTGCTCGTGCCCTCCTCGAAGGTCGAGGCGCCGCCGGCGGTCGCGACCTGAGGCCCGCGTCGGGCGATCAGGACCGCGGGTCGAGCGCGTCGCGCAGGCGGTCGCCGAGGATGTTGAAGCAGAGCACGACGCCGAAGACGAGGAGTCCCGGGAAGAGCGCGAGGTGCCAGGCCGAGTCGAGGAGGGCGGCCTCGCGCGACTCGGCGAGAATGCGGCCCCAGGAGGGCGCGCCCTGCACGCCGAGCCCGAGGAAGGAGAGCGTCGCCTCGATGAGGATGACCTGCCCCGCGGCGAGGCTCGCCGCGACCAGCACGCTGCCCAGGACGTTCGGCACCAGGTGCCGGACGAAGATGCGGCGGCGCGAGAGGCCCATCGCCTCGGCGGCCCGGATGAAGTCCGCACTCTTCGTGCGCATGACCTCGGCCCGCACGAGCCGCGCGGCGTTGGGCCAGAGGATGAGCCCGATGAAGATCGCCGTCGTGAGGCTGCTCGTCCGCCAGGCGAGCGGCAGGTAGGCGGCGAAGGCCACCAGGACGAAGAGCACCGGCAGGCAGAGCACCACCTCGCAGAGCCTCTCCAGCAGCCAGTCCACCGCGCCGCCGAACCAGCCCGCGAGCAGGCCGACGGCGAGACCGAGCAGCGCGATCAGCGCGCCGGCGCCGACCGCCACCGTCATCGCGAGGCGCGTGCCGTGGACGAGACGCGCGAGCAGGTCGCGGCCCTCGCGGTCGCTGCCGAGGAGATGCCCGCCTCCTTCGGGGCCGACGAGGCCCTCGAAGTCGGGCTGATCGGGCGCGAAGCGGTTGATCGGGTAGACGGCGTCGCGGAGTCGTTCCAGTTCGATGAGGTTGCGCTCGCGCAGGGTCTCGAAGGCGGCCCTGCGGCGGTCCGGGTCCGCCTCATCGAGCAGATCGGCGCGTCGCATGAGCGCCTCCAGCACGACGAGCGACCCGCGACGCTCGCGCGAGAGCGCCGCGATCTCGGACCTCAGGGGCTCGTCGTCTCCGGCGGCGAGAAGCGACCGCAGACGGAGATCGAATGCGGCGACGGCGCCGCGGCCGCTCTCCTCGGCACGGTAACGCCGGGTCTCGTGCCTCGGCTCGTGCTCCAGGGCGAGGCCGATCCCGATCAGCGGCAGGATCAGGAGGACCGGCAGGGCGAGACGCCAGGGCGCGCCGAGGCGACGGACGAGGTAGGCGCCGAGCAGGGCCGTCAGCGCGGCGAGCCAGAGGATGTCGCCGCGCGACATCGCCGCGAAGAGCGGCCAGCTCGTTCCCTCGTCGGTCTCGATCACGAGCGGCCGATCCTGGCTGAGGAAGGGCGCCAGCGCCGCGATCAGGACGAGCAGGCCGAGCGACGTCATCGCGATGAGGGCGGCGCCGCTCGCGGTCAGGCGCGCCCAGGCGCGGGCCGCCGAGCCGCCCTCGGCGAGCAGGGGTCGCGGCCTGCTCATGTCGCGCTCCTGCGCGCCGCGGGCGCGAGCCGGCCGACCAGCAGATCGGCCGCGACGAAGCCGAGGAGGGTCACCAGCGCCGCGATCAGGACGAGGGCCTGCAGCAGGGTGAGATCGCGGGCGAAGACGGCCCGCACCAGGAGCGAGCCGAGGCCGTTCACGTTGAAGACGCGTTCGACCACGACCGAGCCGCCCACCAGCGCCGGCAACAGGAGACCGAAGAGCACCGCCACCGGCACGAGCGCCTGACGCAGGGCGTGCACCCAGACGATGCGTCGCTCGGAGAGACCCAGCGCGCGGGCGGCGAGGACGTGGGCCGAACCCAGAGCCTCGAGCATGCCCTGCCGCGTCTGCCTCGCCACCACGACGATGCCCGGAACGGCGAGCGCCGTCACCGGCAGGACGAGATGGTGCAGGCGATCGAGGGCGCGCCCGAAGGGCCCCCGACTCTCGGCATCGACCGACGACAGCCCCTCGAGCGGGAAGAGGTCCAAGCCCTGGTCGGTGGCGAGGTAGACGAGCAGGAGGGTCGCGAGCCAGAAGGAGGGCAGGGCGATGAGCGCGTAGACCGTCGCGTCGAGGAGCCGGCCGTCCCGTCTGCGCGCGCGCAGGGCGAGGAGGACACCGAGCGGTACGCCGAGCAGGAAGATCAAGAGGAAGGCCGGGGCCTGGAGCCAGAG
This sequence comes from Planctomycetota bacterium, assembly GCA_041601735.1. Taxonomy (GTDB): domain Bacteria; phylum Planctomycetota; family DRQF01; genus JACKGY01. Next base: position 3,894 of record JBFIHP010000178.1, read on the forward strand.
CGTTCGGTTGAGGGCCGGTGCGATCAGCTCGCCCACCGACTTCGGCTCCGACATCGATCGCCCGAAGTCGAGGCGCAGGAGCCGGCCGAACCAGGTGCCGAAGCGGACGTGAAGCGGCTCGTCGAGCCCGTGCTCCGCGCGATAGGCGGCGAGTCTGGCCTCGACCGCCTCCGGGTCGGCGCGCGACTCCGTCAGCATCAGGTCGCGCATGGCGTCGCTGCCGCCGGTCTGGATCAGGATGAAGTTGAGGGCGAGGATGCCGAGGAAGACGACGACGAAGCCGAGCGGCCGCCGCGCCAGACGGAGGCGGGAGGAGGTCACGGTGCCACCCGGAATTCCCACTGCCGCACTCCGAGGGGGTGAACGATGACGCCGGCGACCCGCTTGCTCCAGACCACGCAGGCCGGGTTGTTGAACAGGAAGAGCATCGGCTGCTCCTCGTGGAGGATGCCGTGGATCTTCCGTCCGGCCTGGATGCGCTTCACGTCGTTGAGCGTGTCCTTGAACAGCAGGAGCTCGGCGTCGAGGGCGGGGTTCGCGTACTTCTGCCAGTTGTAGCCGGTGGTCACCGCCTGGCTCGAGTGGAAGAGCGAGAAGACGTCCACCTGCGGGAAGACCGCGTCCACCGGCCAGACCTCGGCGTAGGCATCGAAGCGGCCCTCGGGGTAGCGCTCGCTCCAGGCGACCGAGCTGGGGAGATCCTCGATCGCCATCATCACGCCGATCTGGGCGAGGCTCTCCCTCACGAGATCGACGAGGCCGTCCGACCAGATGCGGCCGTCGATCGTGCGGCTCAGGGTGAAGCGGAAGGGTCGGCCCTCGCGATCGAGGAGGCCGTCGCCGTCGGAGTCGCTGAAGCCCGCCTCGGCCAGAAGCTCCTTCGCCTTGTCGGGCCGGTAGGGCCAGGGCTCCACCCTCGGGTCCTCGAAGATGCTGCCGCGGAAGAAGGGCCCCGACAGCGCGCGCGCCATGCCCTGCATGTAGCGCTCGTTGATCGCCTCGCGGGGCACCATCATCGCGAGGGCGCGGCGCACGCGGGCGTCGTCGAAGGGGGCCTTCCGGCAGTTGAAGCCGATGAAGCTGAACTGCGAGAGGTAGTAGTGATCGCCGTCGAGGCCGCGTTCGTCCTTCTCGGCCATGAGCGTCCGATACTCGGGGATGCCGCCGACGAAGACGTCGATCAGGCCCTTCTTCATCTGCTCGACCGCCTGCACGGCGTCGGGCACGACCTTGTAGTGGAAGTCCTTCACCCGCCAGCGGTTCTCGAAGCTCGAGACCGTATCGCCCCACCAGGGCTCGATGCGCTCGAGTTCGCAGCCTTCCTCGCCGAGCTTCTTCACCCGGTAGGGGCCGCAGCCCTCGAGGAAGGGCAGGATCGCGATCGCGGCCGGATCGTCGGGTAGGCTCGAGGTCTTGACCGGCGAGAGATTGAAGCCGAGCGCGAAGGCCGCCAGCGGGTCCGATCGCGTGAGCCGCACCAGGAAGCGTCTCGCGTCGAGAGCCTCGATGCTCGCGACCGGGCCGAGCGAGTCGCGCAGGGTCGCGGCGGCGAGCTCGAGGGCGGGGTGGTTCAGCAGCCGCCAGGTGCTGACGAAGTCCCGGGCCTCGACCGGAGAGCCGTCGGCCCAGGTCGCCTCGGCGCGGATCTCCCAGATCTGCGAGAGGCCGTCCTCCGCGATGGTCGGCAGCGCCGCCGCCAGCCAGGGCATCGGCTGGAGCTCCTCGGGGTGCCGCTCGAGCAGCGGCAGGTTGAGGTGGAAGCGGATGATCTTCTCCTCGTGGGGGAAGCGCCGGCAGAGCGTGTTGAGCGACCGGATCTGCGAGGAGTAGCGGTAGACGAGGCGGCCCTCGATCGGGAGCTCGCGGCCGAGCTCGACGATCGGCTCGGCGTCGTGCACGGTCTCGTCCCGGGCCTCCTGTTCGGACGCCGCCTTCGGGCTCGGCGTCGGTTCGCTCTCGTCGGCGCCGCAGCTGCCCAGCAGGAGGGCCGCGACGAGGGTGAAGAGGCCGTAGGTGGCGATGCGATCGCGAGCGAGAGTCTTCAAGGCGAGCTCCTCGATTCCGGACGTCGAGAATAGCCCACCGGACCCCGAAGGAGCAAGCGAAGGGTCCTTCGGGCGGTCGGCTCGGCTCGCCGTCGCGCGCGATTCGCGGCGTCAGAGCCGCCCTCGCGCGCGCTACTTCGGCTGCATTCGCTCGCTCATCAGGCGATCGAGCTGCGGCGCCTTCAGCTTGAAGTGGTGGACGATCGCGGGATAGCGATAGACGGTCTGCGCCGCTCCGGCCCGCGTCCTGCGGCCGTCGGCCTCGAGCGATCTCCGGGCGCGCGCACGGCCGGCCGGGTCGCGATCGAACTGGGCGTCGGTCGGCGGGTGGACCTTCTCCACCCGCAGGAGGAGGGCGAGGCGGCGCTCGTCGGAGCGGCCCATCGGGATGATCTGACCGTCCTCGACCGCCGTGCCGAGGGGCCCCACGAGCCGCGGCCATTCGCGGGTGACGAAGTCCACCACCCGCTGTTCCAGATTGCCGCGCGTCTTCTCGATGCCGTCGATCTCCTCGAAGGGCCGGACGACGAAGGAGCCGATCACGCGGCTGTGCTTCGCGAGCGCCTTGCGCTCGTCGAAGTAGTCGGCGAAGGCCTCACGGGCGAAGTCGAGCTCGAGGCGCGCTCGGGCCGTCTCGTCGGCGGGCTCCTCCTCGGCCATCGCGACCCGCACGCGCTCCTCGAGCGCCGCGGCGAAGGCGTTGGCCTGCTCGAGAGCGAGGCGGTA
>JBFIHP010000179.1:0-6638 GCA_041601735.1 Planctomycetota bacterium
GGGTCCCGGATCACCTTGGCGAGATTCGGCGCGAATACGGGCGCCGGAAGGCCGTCAGGCGTCGAGGAGGCGACGCACCTCGGCGGCGTCGGCGGCCGCCATGGCCTTCTCCGCGAGGCGGGTGCAGGCCCGGGAATCCGCGGCTCGCACGGCCTTCTTCACCGCCGGCAGCATCGGCGGGGCGAGGCTCAGGTTGCGGAGCCCGAGCCCGATCAGAAGCGGCACGTAGGTCGGATCGCCGGCCATCTCGCCGCAGATCGAGAGGTACTTCCCCCGCTTGTCGGCCACCAGGACGATGTGGCGGAGCAGGCGGAGGATGGCCGGATGACAGGGCGCGTAGAGGTGCGCGACCCTCTGGTTCAGCCGGTCCACGCCCAGGGTGTACTGGGTCAGGTCGTTCGTTCCGATGCTGAAGAAATCGGCTTCCTCGGCCAGGCTCTCGATCGAGAGCGCGGCGCTGGGCAGTTCGATCATCGAACCGACCTTGAGATCCTCGTCGAAGACGGCGCCCCGATCGCGGAGTTCCTGCTTCGACTTCTCGAGGATCTCCGTGGCGCGCCGGAACTCACCGAGGTCCATGATCATCGGGAACATCAACCGGAGCTTGCCGTGGACACCCGCGCGCAGCAGGGCCCGGAGCTGCACCCGGAAGAACTCCTCGCGCGCGAACGAGATGCGAATGGCCCGCTCGCCCATGAAGGGATTGGGTTCGCGGTGGGTCCCCAGACTCCGGTCGAACTTGTCGGCCCCCACGTCCATCGAGCGAATCGTGACCATGTTGCCCTGCATGCCGACGAGGGCTTCCTTGTAGACCTCGTACTGCTCGTCCTCGCTCAGCGGTTCGCTGCGCCCCAGGAAGAGGAACTCGGTCCGGAAGAGGCCGACGCCGCGGCCGCCGTACTCGCGGACCCGCGGTACGTCTTCCTTCACCTCGATGTTGCAGTAGAGGCGGATCTCCTGGCCGTCCCTGGTGACCGAGGGCAGCTCCTTCTGCTGCGCGTCGATCGAGGTCCGACGTCGGCTGCGGCGGCGCCTCTGGCGGTAGTCGCGGATGTTGTCCTCGTCGGGATCGAGGATCACCACGCCCTCGTCGCCATCGACGATGACCTGCGAGCCGAGCGTGGCGAGGTGCGCGACCCGGGCGGCGCCGACCACGGCCGGGATGCCGAGAGCGCGCGCGAGGATCGCGGTGTGCGAGGCCCAGGAGCCCCGTTCGATGGCGAAGGCCAGCACCTTGTCGCGATCGAGGTTGATGGCCTGGGTCGGCGTGAGGTCGTCGGCCACGAGGATCAGCTGGCGATCGAGGTTCTGAACCTGCTCGAGCCGGCCGCCGAGCAGGTTGTTCAGCAGCCGGTGTTCGATGTCGATCAGGTCGGCGACCTTGCTCGAGAAGGTCGGGTTGTCGATCTTGTGCAGCTGCTCGGCGAGCTTCGCGATGGTGGACGAGACGGCGTAGGGGGCGGAATAGCGTTCCTTCTCGATCGACGACTCGATCGCGGAGACCAGGGTGTCGTCCTTCAGGAACTCGAGGGATGTCGAGATGATCCGCCGCACGTCGACCGGTCCGTCGGCCTTCTCGTCGAGGAGATCCAGGATGTCCTTCTCGGTGGCGTCCAGGGCCCGTCGGAACCGGCGCAGCTCGCTTTCGACCTTCTTCTCGGGGACGCGCTCCTCGCGCACCTTCACCTCCTCGGAGGTGAGGATCATCACCTTGCCGATGGCGATTCCGGGCGAGACCTTCTGCCCCTTGATCTTCTGCATCACGGCGATTCGGGTCCTTCCAGAGCCGGAGAAACGGGCTTCCTGCAGTTCGGCTTCATCACCCCCTCCCCCTCCCCCTCTCGATCAGTCTTCGTCGAAGCCACGGCCGACCAGTTCGGCGAGGCAGGCCACGGCCGCCGCAGCGTCCGGACCCTCGGCCTCGATGGCGAGTTCGGTGCCCTGAGGCGCCGCCAGCATCATCACCTCCATCAGCTTCTTGGCGTCGGCTTCGACGCCGTTCGATTCGTTGCGAATGAATATCTCGGCCTCGAAGCCGGCGGCGCACTTCACGATGAGCGCGCTCGGGCGGGCGTGGAGGCCCTGCTCGTTCGGGACGCGGATACGACGCTCGATCTGCTCGCTCACGATCGTCCCTCCCGGCCCTGTTTCAGGATCGCGAGACAGTCGAGCACGGAATTCGCGAGGCGCTCGGGGCTGTGGCGGACCTTCGGCCCGGCCTCCACGAGATTCGCCCGGTGGAGCGGCACGCCGTCGATGTCCTCGTCGAGAACGACGACGGGCACGCTGCCGCTCTCGGCGTAGCGTCGCCGCTGCTCCTCGTCGATGGTGTCGGAGGGCGCCAGGATCATGTCCACCTCGAGACCGCAGGAGAGTTCCCTCAGGATCCGGTGCTGATCGCTCGGGGTGAATCCGCCGGTCTGCCCCGGTTCGGTCATGAGGTTGGAGACGTAGAGGATCGGAGCCCGCCCCGCGTTCAGCGCCGCGACCATGCCGGGGACGAGCAGGTTGGGCAGGACCTCGGTGTAGAACTTGCCCGGACCCACGCAGACGAGATCGGCACGGGCGATCTCGCGCGCGATGTCCTCACCGATCGGCCCGGGAAGCGGAGCGAGTCGGACGGCCGAGATCGGCTTCTTCGACTCGGCGATGACGACCTGCCCCGTGCTCTTGGAGCCGTCGGGGTGCTCCGCCACCAGGGTCACCTTCCTGTCCGTGGCGGGGATGACGCGACCGCGAACCTCGAGCAGCCGCCGGGCCTGTTCGAGCGCCCCGCGAAAATCGCCGCTCACCCGGGTCAACGCCGCGATGAAGAGATTGCCGAAGTTGTGATCCTTCAGATACGAGTCGTCGAAGCGGTACTCGAAGAGCCGGGCCAGGATCGGATCCCCCTCGGACATCGCGACCAGGCAGTCGCGGATGGCGCCCGGCGGCGGGATGTTGAAGTCCTTGCGGAGGCGCCCCGAGCTGCCGCCGTCATCGGCCACGGTGATGACCGCGCAGAGATCGACGGACCGGGACTTGAGACCCCCGAGCAGGGCCTTCATGCCGGCGCCGCCGCCGATGGCGACGACGCGAGTCATTTCCGGATCGTGATCGCTCATGCGCGAGGGGATTGTATGCGCGACGGGGCTCGCTGCACAGGGTGAGGCCTCGGAGCCGCGCGGGCACGAAAAAAGGAGCCATCCGGGGACGGCTCCTCGAGTCAGGGCGGGATCAGGACCTCAGGCGGCCTCGGTCCCCATTCGGCGCCGCCGGATGCGGTCCTTCGAGCGGCGGAGCTGCTTCTCGAGCCGGGCCTGGGCGCGCGCGGCGGCGGCGTGGGGCGTGTCGCCATCGGCACTGGCCGTGAACTTCTGCCCCCGGGCCCAACCCACCGACATCTCGACGGTGGCAAGAGCCCCGTCGGTCGCCACGACGACCTGAGCGTCGTGCAGGCGACTCATGAAACGCTCGAGCTTCACGATCCGGGATCGGATGAACTGCTCGAGCGCGGCGGACAGACGGCAGTGACGGGCGGTGATTCGGACGTCCATGGTTTGCTCCGTTTTCGGCGGCTCCAGAGTCGTTGGGGTCTCAATCGACCTCACCGACCTCATAGGATACTCGCACGAGGTGGAGCCCGCGCGCAGGAACCGTGGGACCCGAGAATTTCCGTTCGCCGCCGCGCAGGAGCTCGCGGATGCGCTCTTCATCGAGCTTGCCCTGCCCGACGTAAATCAGGCTGCCGACGATGATTCGAACCATGTTGTAGAGGAAGCCGTCGGCGGCGAGTTCGATGTGCAGGAAGCGACCGTCCTCGCGGAGCTCGACCGAGTGCATCGTCCGGCGACAATCGCCGATGCGCTCGGCCTCGTGGCAGAAGGCGCTGAAGTCGTGGCGGCCGACGAGGAGGCGGGCGGCTCGACGCATGGAGTCGAGGTCGAGAGGCCCGCGCAGGTGGTGGCAGCGCGTCCGGCTGAGCGGGGCCTTGGCACGCCCGAGCAGGAGGCTGTAGCGGTAGAGCTTGCTGCGTGCGGAGAAGCGGGCGTGGAAGAAGAGCGAGGCCTCGCGGGCCTCGAGCACGGCGACGTCTTCCGGGAGGACGGCATCGAGGGCCCGCGCGAGGTCCGGCGCCGGAATGCGATGGGCGAGGGTGAAGCTCGCGACCTGTCCGAGGGCATGAACGCCGGCGTCGGTGCGCCCGGAGGCGTTGACGACGGGGCGTTCGCCCGTGATCCGCTCGATGGCGTCCTCGACGACCTCCTCGATCCCGAGGCCGTTTCTCTGCTTCTCCCAGCCGCAGTAACGGCTGCCGTCGTATTCGAGAACGATGACCAGGTTGCGGGGCGGAAGCGGCAGGGAGTCGGCCGGACCCTCGCTCACTCCGGGTCTCCGCCTGCCTCCTGGCCGTCCGTCTTCGGCCAGCGAACGCCCTCGGTCTTGCAGCGCTCGAAGCGGGACATGTCGACCTCGGCGCCGCGGAAGTCGGCCTCGCTGAGATCGCAGGCCGTGAAGCCGGCCTCGTGGACGAGGGCGTGCTGGAGATTGACGCCGACCAGGCTGGCCTCGGTGAGCATGGACTGCTTGAGGTCGATGCCGCTCATGTCGGCGCCGTCGAAACGGGTCTCGAGGAGGTCGCTGAAGGCGAGGAAGCAATCGACCATCACCGCGTCGCTGAAGTCCGCGCGGGTTCCGCGGGCATGGTTGAGGTCCGCCATGCCGAGATCGGCGCCGACGAGATCACAGTCGTCGAGCTCGGCCTTCTGCATGCTCACGCCCTTCAGGCTCGCCCCGCGCAGGTTGCCGTGACGCATCCGGGCCTGCTGGAGAAAGGCGTAGTCGAAGACGGCATCGCGCGCGTCGGCCTCGCTGAGATCGGCCTCGTCGAGGAGCGCGAGTTCGAAGCAGGCGCTCCGAAGGAGCGCGCCCTGCAGATCTGCGCCGCTGAGGACGGCCCGTCGAGCCCGGACGCCGCCGAGGTCGGCGAGCACGAGCTTGGCGCCGCTCAGGTCGGCGCCGTCGAGATCGGCGCCGGTGAGATCGGCCCCGGTCAGGTCCACGCCCTTCATGACGCAACCCGAAAGCCGTGCCCCGCGCAGATTCGCGCCTCGCAGGCGCCCGTCGCGGCCGGCTGCGACGAGGATCTCGCAGGCCTTTGTCCAGTCGTCGATGGCGGCGGCCGGTTTGCCGAGTTCCGCGAGCGGATCTTCGTCCTTGAAGCGTCGTGCGACCATGGGCCGATGGTATGGAGGCCGTGAGGTCGCGGCAAGGAAGCCCCCTCGCGCCGGGTCAGCGGCCGAGGCCGGGCAACGCCGCGAGGGCCTCGCCCGCGGCGCGGCGCAGGCCCGCCGGAACCGCCTCGTCGGCGACCAGTTCGGCGAGGACCTCGCGCCCGCCCTGATCGGCAAGCGCGGCGAGACCGGCCGTTCCGGCGCGCAGGAGACGACGGTCCGGGTCCGGACCTGCGCGCAGGCAGGACTCGAGGACGACCACGGCCTCGGGCAAGCCCGTCTCGCCGAGGAGCGCCAGCACGACCTCGAGTTCCCGGCCCGGTTTCGATCCCGTCGTGAGCGGTCCGAGGAGCTCCGCGATCGTCCGCCGCGGATCGATCACCATCGCGGCCTCGAGGAGGCTCCTCCGCGCCTCGCATCCGGTCTCCGCGGCGAAAAGCTCCGCGATCGCTTCGAAGGCCGCCTCTCCGCCGAGCCGCGCCAGACCCTGGAGCGCTCCCAGCGGGCGCCTCGGGTAGCGGGAGACCAGGAGGGATGCGGCCTCCGGCGCGCCGCTCGCGCCCGCGAGGACGAGAGCGGCCGACTCGAGACGGGGTTCGAGCCCCTCATCGTCGAGCAGGGCCTCGATGCGAGGGTAGACCGCGGCTTCGGCCAGGACGGCGGCCTGCTCGATCTGACGGGCCAGCTCGCCGCCCGTCGGGTCGGCGCCCGGGGTCTCCGTCAGGAGCCGGATGCGATCGAGACAGCGATCGAAGGCCGTCGGATCGTCGGGCCTGCGCCGGGCCCCGAGCGGCACCCAATCTCCGGCCCGGGCGGCAGACGGCGCCTTCTCCTGCCGCCGAGCCATCTGCTCGGTGTTGAGAAGGACGCCGGCCATCACGACCATCACGCCGGCCATGCCGGCCACCATCATCAGGGATCGATAAGAATGCATGGTCGTGGACCTTCGATCGGGAGCTTCACCATCGAAGGTATCGGCCGCTCGGGTCCCGGGCTGAAATGCGCGGGTCGGGCGCCGCGAGCCTGGAGCACCCGGCGGGTGCAGATCGAGCGCCCTCCTGCTCATGCACTCGAGTCAAGAACTGCCGTGGACGGTGTTGGAGCGCCGAGCTGGCTCCTGCCCATGCACTCGAGTCATGAGATGCCGTAGAGCGCGTGGACCGCCGGCTTCAGCTGCCGTCGGAGCACAGCCAACGACCTGAGTCGAGCCGACCCAGGGTGCCCTGGAGACCGCGGCAGCGGCTGCCTTCTCCGCCTCTCGCCGCTGAATTCCGCCGCCTGACCGGCCGAGAGCGCCGCCAACTCGGACCTTCGAATACCCCGCTCTCTCGGCTTCCATGAGAGCATCCTGATGCCGTTGACCTCTGCAGTCTCGCCCCGCGCCCCGGCGGAAAGTGCCTGGCACCGTATGTCGGCGCGACCGCA
>JBFIHP010000180.1:0-6637 GCA_041601735.1 Planctomycetota bacterium
GACACGCCCTTCAGGGCGTAGACCTCCCCCGATCCCATGGTGTAGACCTTGAGACGTCGGTCAGCTCGGCAATGGGCATTACTCGTTCTGCCCCCCGCGCTGCTTCCGCATCTCCTCCATCGCCTTCCGACGCTCTTCGGGGGACATCGATTCGAACTGCTTGCGCCGCTCCTCCCAGGCCTTGCGCTGCTCCTCCGTCATCTCGGGACGGTTGCCGCGGCGCGCGTTGTTCTCGCCCGAGGCCTCACGGTTGGGGCGGGCGCGTTCCGGGGTCGGCGTCTCCTCCGGACTCGAGGTCGCAGTCTCCTCGACGACGACCGGTTCGTCCGAGACCTTGAACTTGGGCACCGGCGGTGCATCGGGCGGCGGAGCGAGGAAGACCCTCTCGCCGGCGGCGAGACCGCTCTTGACCTCGATCTTCTCGTTGTTGTGCATGCCGACCTCGATCTCGCGCAGTTCGGCCTTGCCGTCCTTCTCGACGTAGCAGAAGGTCCGTCGGCCGTTGTCGAAGACGGAGTAGACGGGAATGGAGATCACCTGGCTCAGGTTCTTGACGATGATCTCGGCGTAGCAGTTCATGCCCGGCTTCAGTCGGTTGCCCGTGTTCGGAATGGTGACCTTGGTCGAGTAGACCTTGAGGTCGGGATTCCGATACCAGGACTGCGAGTCCGCGACGGTGGCGACGCTCTCGATCGCGCCCTGGATGGTCTCGCCGGTGTCGGTCTTGACCAGAACCGGCAGGCCGACGGTCACCATGTGGACCGCGCTCTCGTGGACATCCACGTCGACGAGAACCTGTTCCATGTCGGGAAGCTGGAGGATCGTCTGACCCTTGCGGACGTTCGAGCCCTCCTCGATCGGCCGCGAGTCCCGGCGACCGCCCTCCCGGGCGTAGATCACGATGCCGTCGCGCGGCGCGTAGACGACGTTGTTGGCGATCTGCTCCTCGAGTCGATCGAGCTTCTTCTTCTCGAGTTCGTACTGGGCGCGCCGGCTATCGACATCGACCTGCCGCTGGCTGAGCGCCGCGGCGCAACGGGCATTGACCCGGACCAGCTCGCGCTTCGCCTCCTCGAGCTGGCTCTCGAGCTCGCGCTTGCGCTTCTTCGAGGTGTAGTTCTCCAGCACGTCGAACTTGCGCTGCGCGAGGTCTTCCTCGATCTCGCGGCGCTTGACCATCAGGCGGTCGCCCTTCAGCTTGTCGGCCGAGATGAAGCCGCGTTCGGCGAGCTTCTCGCTCCAGGTCAGGGTCTCCTTCGCACGCTCTCGCTCCTCGCGCGCCAGGGTGATCTCGGCGTTCACGCCCTCCTGCTCGCGCGGAAGATCGCCCTTGATGTACTGCTCCAGATCGAGTTCCGCGAAGAGCTGGTCCAGCTCGGCGCGCTTGATGTCGCTCTCGTTCTGCTGCTTGGTGATCTCGAGCTGCTGCTGGGCACTGAACAGGGACTGCTCGGCGCTCGAGGTGCTGATCTGCTGCTGGAGGATGCGATCCTGCTGATCCGAGACGTCGAGGGCGAAGAGCTTGTCGCCCTTCTTCACGAAGCTGCCCTCGGGGACGATCTCGAGGAGCATCGAGCTGCCCTCGATCGGATTCAGGACGGAGAGGGGATCGCGCGCCTCGATCGTGCCGCGCTGACTGATCGAGATGCGCAGGTCGCCCACCGAGGCCGTGTAGGTCTGGTACTCCACGGCCTGCTGCTCGTCGCCGCAGGCCCCCAGGAGCGCGAGAGCGCATACGAGGGCGCCCAGTGTCGATATCCGGAGCATGATCAGTCCTCCTCTTTCAGTCGCTTCATCGTGAGCTCCCGGTCGATCCCGGTCGAATTCACGCTGAGGATGCCCATGTCGCGGTAGAGCTGGAGCTCCGCGATCTGGTAGTTGACCAGGGCGATGAGTACCGCGTTCTCCGCGGCGATGAGATCGTTCTGGGCGTCGAGCAGGTCGAGCGTCGTGCCCTGTCCGGCATCCTTCAGCAGACTGGCGGCATCGACGTTCGTCTGCGAGACCTCGAGGGAGATCACCTGGATGCGATAGGACTCGGAGGCCTGGAAGACGCTGCGCAGGGCGTTGCGCACCTGGAGCTTCACCTGGTCCTCGAAGGCCTCGTAGGCGCGCAGCGCCGCGTCGTAGGCGATGAGGGCCTCGCGATAGGCGTTGCGCTCCGCGATCCGGTCGAAGGGCAGGTCGAGATCGAAGCCGAGCCGGTAGTCCGCGTTGCCGATCGGATCGAGCCGGAAGGAGTTCTCGCCGAAATCGCTCGAGGTCAGGTCGATGCTCGCGCTGAGGTCGAGACCGGCGAGCAGCGCGTCGCGGGCGATGACGACCCGGCGCCGGGCGTCGATCGCGCGGCCGTGAGTCGTCGCGAGGTCGAGGCGGTCGCGGAGGGCGACCAGCATGGCCTTCTCCTCGCTCACCGGCACGCCGCCGACACCGCGGTCCTTGACCCGCTCGAGGTCGGCCACGTCGACGTTCAGGACCGCATCCGTGGGGATGCCGAGGGTGAGCTTGAAACGATCGCGCGAGCTGGCGAAGCGCTGCCGCGCGACGACGAGGCGGTTCTCCGCCTCGAGTTCCGAGTTGTTGGCGCGCTCGACGTCGGTGCGGGCGAGGCGACCGGCCTCGCCGAGCGCGCGGTTCTCCTCGGCGGTGATCCGGCGGCGCTCGAGGTTGCGCTGTTCGTTGCTCGCGGTCTGGGAGTCCTGCAGGAGCTGCAGGTACTCGCTGACCACATCGACGGCGAACTCGCGCTTGAAGCGCTCGTAGCGACGCACCGCGTAGACGACGTTGCGCTCGGCCTGGGTGACCCGCTCGTAGGCGATCTCGCGACCGGCGCCGCGCAGGAAGGGCAGGCTCAGGGTGAGCGTCGCGAAGGTCGTCGCGAGGGTGCTCATCGGGTCGCTGAGAAAGCGGGTGACGTTGTCGCCGATCGAGAGCGTGAGCGCCCCGCCGGCCTCGAGCAGGCGGGTGAATCCGAAGGACCCGTTCTCGGAGATGGACAGACTGCTGTCGTCGTCACCGTCACCGAGGGCGGCGAAGTCCACCGACTGCGTGCCGAACCAGTTGTTCTCGTACTCGTGCCAGGAGCCGGTGAGGTCGAGCGCGGTCAGGAAGAGCTGCTCCTTCTCGGTCTGGTACTCGCGGCTGTTGCGCGCGGCGATATCGAGGGTGGAGGCCAGATCGATGGTGACCTCGGCGCCCTCCAGGGCCAATCGCTCGCGAGGTCCCGGCTCCTCGTCCAGCGAGCGGGCGAGGATGAGGGTGTCGCGCAGGCGCTCCGAGGCGGCGATGCTGAAATCCGGGTCCTCGGCCTGTCCGGCGGCCGCCCGGCCCCAACGCAGGGTGCCGTAGGCGTCGGCGTCGGCCTCCGCCTCGTAGTCCTCCGGGCTCTTGCAGCCCAGGGGCATCAGGGTCGCCAGGACCAGCAGGCAGGCCGCCGTCCAGACCCCGAAACGGGGCTCGTTTGGAGTTTTCGAGCTAATCATGCGTTCTCAGACGGAATCCCGGCTCATCCGCCCCCGCGCCGGGGGCGGTCCAACGCAAGTCTAAACGCAGCAAGGAGGAAAACAATTCACCAGGATTTCCTCCCGACCCGATTCAAAGGCCCAGGCGGTCCAGGAGAGCCGCCGTGAGGATCGGCAGGGCGATCGTGGCGTCGCAGGCGACCTCCGCGAAACGGGCGTGGGTGCCGTACTTGCCCCAGCTCTTGCTCTCCGAGATGGTGCAGCCCGAAAGCCCGCCGAAGACCACGTTGTCGGTCGAGATCCGGACCCCGTAGTCGTAGCCGGGAAAGTGCGCCTCGTCGATCATGTCCAGCAACGGGAAGATCTGCTGGGCCCAGTTCCGGGGCACGCCTCCGCCCACGATGATGGCACCGCGGCGCTCGTGGGACCGCACCCAGTCCCCCATCCGGAACAGATCGTCGATCTCGTCGAGGATCAGGTTGCACCAGCCGCGGTAGCGGAACCGCGCGAAGTTGAGGCAGAACTCGCTGTCGGAGGTGGCGCCGCAGAAGATCGGCGTTCCGGTCTCGAAGGCGACGGCCATCATGGAGCGCCGTCCCTGCTCGGAGAGCGCCTGCCCGGTCCGGCGGAAGACCTCGCTGGGCGGCAGCACGAAGGCCGTCTCCGGCTTCTCGCGGTCGTGTTCCTCCTGGATCGGCCGCCAGATCGCCTCGAGCACCTTCTCGGCCGCGAGGTAGTTGTCCTCGGGAAGGTTGGTGTCGTAGATCCGGTTGATGCGGTTCTCGTAGAGCTCGTCATCGTCGGCGTTGGGATCGCCCCGGAAGTGACCGGCGCCGCCGCGGGCGGCGTTCACGAGGTCGTGCGAGATGTTGGCGCCGGTCGAGACGATGGCCTGGATGATCCCCTTCTCCATCAGGCTGCAGATCACCTCCACCATCCCGGCGGGCACCATCGCCCCGGCCAGGGTGAGGACGACTCCCGCGCCCTCGTCACGGTGCATGACCTCCAGGACCTCGAGCGCGGTCGAGAGATTGCGCCCCTGGAAGGAGCAGTCGCCGAGGGCTTCGAGGATCTGCAGCGCGCTGCGACTCCGGGTCGGATCGACCGGAACGATCGGGCGCTCGGTGAACTTGCTCATGGCTTCATTCCTTCCGGAGGTAGCGATCGAGGAGGCCTTCGGCTCTCAGATACCCCATCAGGGGGATCATCGGCAGACCGTAGACCGTGAACTGGTTGCCGCGCACGGCGCGGACGAGGCGGAGTCCCCGCTCCTCGAGCCGGTAGCCGCCGGCGCAGCCGAGTCCCTCGCCGCAGGCCGCGTAGTCGCGGATCTCGTCCTCGTCCAGGTCGTGGAACTCCACCTCGACCGAATCGAGATCGGAGTGGACGAGCGCCCCGTCGCGCGCGAGCGCCCAGCCGCAGTCGAAACGATGTCTGCGGCCCGACATGGCGCGGAGCTTGTCCTCGAGGGCCGCCGTCGTCGTCGGCTTCGACATGACCCGCCCCTCGAGACTGAAGACCTGGTCCGAGCCGAGCACGAGGCTGCCGGGATGGCGGGGCGAGACCGCGAGCGCCTTCCGACCGGCGAGTTCGACGGCCAGGCGTCGCGGGTCGGTGATGCGCGCCTGGACGGACTCCTCGTCGATGTCGGCCGCATCGACCTCGAAGCGAAACCCGGCCTGCTCGAGGAGATGCCGGCGGATGCTCGAGGCCGAGGCCAGAACGAGGGTCGCGGCGCTGGTCGACATTGTTTTTTGATCCTGCAATTGCTTGGATGGCCCGCGCGGGGCATTGTGTCGCCCCGGCGGTGGATCGTCAACGTGAAGCGCCGCAGGGCTTCGGGAGGCATGGGATGACCCAGCATCGGCACGTCGTGGCCCTCAACACCGGAGGCGGTGACTGTCCGGGCCTGAACGCGGTCATCCGCGTCATCGTCAAGCGCGCGCGCATCTTCCTCGACTGGAAGATCATCGGCATCGAGGACTCCTTCGACGGCCTGATCCAGGACAAGATGCGGGTGCGCGAGCTCACCCGCTCGTCGGTGGCCGGAGCCCTCACCCGCGGCGGCACCATCCTCGGCAGCACGAACCGCGGCAATCCCTTCGACGTCCGCGGCGAGGACATGTCGGGTCGAGTCGCCGAGCGCCTGCGGGCGCTGGGCTGCGAGGGCCTGATCGCCCTCGGCGGCGACGGCAGCATGGCGATCTGCCACGAGCTGTCGCAGCGCACCGGTCTCAAGGTCATCGGCGTGCCCAAGACGATCGACAACGACCTGAAGGGCACCGACATCACCTTCGGCTTCGACTCGGCCGTCGAGTTCGCGACGATGGCCGTCGATCGCCTGCACACCACCGCGGAGAGCCACGACCGGATCATGGTCGTCGAGGTGATGGGCCGCGACGCCGGCTACATCGCCCTCCACGCCGGGGTCGCCGGCGGCGCGGATGCCATCCTCATCCCCGAGGTCCCCTTCCGGCTGGAGGGGGTCGCCCGCAAGATCCTCGAGCGCCAGAAGATGGGCCGCTACTACTCGATCGTGGTCGTGGCCGAGGGCGCGAAACCGGCGGGCGGCGAGCAGCAGCACGACGACCTCTCGGGCGCGAAGAAGCGCCTCGGCGGCATCGGCCGCCAGGTCGCGCAGAAGCTCCACGAGATCACCGGTATCGATGCCCGCGACACCGTCCTCGGGCACCTCCAGCGCGGCGGCGTCCCCAGCGCCTTCGACCGCATCCTGGCCAGCCGGCTCGGCAACCACGCGGTCGATCTGGTCGAGCGCGGCGAATGGAACCGCCTCGTCGTGATGCGCAACGACGTCGTCACCAGCATCCCGCTCGCCGAGGCGGTGGGCGGCACCCGCTGCGTCTCGCTCGATCACGACCTGGTGGCCACGGCCCGCGGCCTGGGGATCGCCTTCGGAGACGAGGCCTGATGCCCGGGCCGGCGAGAGCGCGATGAGCGAGACGCACGAGACCGTCGTCCGGCTGTTCCGTCAGGGCCAGAAGCTCGAATCGATCATGTCGGGCTGGCAGCTCAGCGAACAGCGCCTCGCCGAGCTGGTCGTCCAGGCCTACCGCGCCGGCGAGACCATCAATCCCGACTGGCTGGCGCCGCCCTCCCTGCGCGATCGTCTGCGCGACCTCCTGGCCGAGCACCCGGAGCTCACCAACGTCCAGGTC
>JBFIHP010000181.1:0-6609 GCA_041601735.1 Planctomycetota bacterium
AAGTTCTCGTTGCCCTGCATCGCGGCGAAGGCGCGCGGCAGCTCATCGAAGTCGAAGGTCTCGTGGATGATCGGTCGGAGGCTTCCGGCGGCGAGCGCGGGACCCATCGCGGCCTCGAAGTCGGCGATGAGCGCGGCCTTCTCGTCGGCCGACCGCGGTCGCAGAAGGCTCCCCCGGATCGAGGCTCGCCGGCGCATGAGCAACCCGAGGTCGATCTCCGCTCGGGCGCCGCCGAGCAGGCCGATCACGACGATGCGGGCTCCGACGGCGGCCGCGCGAAGATCGGCGTCGAGAGTTCGCGCGCCGATCAGGTCGAGGACCACCTGGACTCCATCGGGGCCCGCGGTCTCGACCAGGCGCGTCGCGAGGTCGTCCGCGCGCGAGTCGATCACGGCCGCGGCGCCCAGCTTTCGGAGCCGCTCGTGTTTCGGGGGCGACGACGTGGCGATGACGCGGGCGCCGATCTCGCGGGCGAGCATCACGGCCGCCGTTCCGACACCGCTCCCGGCGGCGTGCACCAGGACGGAGTCGCCGGCGGCGAGCTCGCCCTGACGGACCAGCGCGTCGAAGGCGGTCAGGAAGGCCTCGGGGAAGGCGCCCGCCTCGCTCGCGGACAGGGCTGCGGGGCGTTGCATGACCAGACGCTCATCGACCCGGAACCGTTCGGCGAAGGCGCCCCCGTCCGCGAGTCCCATCACCGCGTCTCCGACCGCGAAGCGATTCGCATCCGGTCCGCGGTCGAGGACGCGGCCGCTGAATTCGAGACCCGGAATCGCCGGGTTCTCGCCGCGGAGCGGATACCGCCCGAGAGTTTGCAGGAGGTCGGCGCGATTGAGGGCGGAGGCCTCGAGCTCGATCAGGAGTTCGCGCCCCCGGGGCGGCCCGGTCCGGAAGGGATCGAGTCGAAGCCCTTCCGGGCCGGTCTCGGTCGTGATCTTCCAGGCGCGCATGATCCTCCCGGGCGCTGGCCCGTCTCGCTGAGGGACGATCTCGGATCATCGCGATCGTCGCGACGATCCGGAACCTGCCCTGCGGGCGCCCGTCGGGCAGGGTCGTGAAGGCCGTCGCGGCCGCGACGATTGCTCCGGGTCGGCCGGCTTTGGGCCGGTCGTCCCGGCTGATAACCTAAGGTGCGTTCTCGACGACACAAGGGTCGTCCCCGCGTGACGCTCGCGCTCGACGGCGCGAAAGGGCAGGAAGGAGTCGGAATGGGCACGCTTCTCGGTCTCGGCATCGCCGCGGTCTTTGTCGTCCTCGGCTTCCTCGGGGCGCCGCTCTTCGTCTGGAGCCTCGCCATCCTGGGCAGCCTCTTCCTCCTCGGCGCGCCGACCTGGCTGCTGGTCGTCGCCGCCCTCATCCTGGCGCCTTTCAACATCCGGCCGCTGCGCAGCGTCCTGGTATCGAAGCACATCGCCGCCTTCCTCAAGAAGACACGCCTGCTGCCGGTGATCTCGGATACCGAGCGCGTCGCCCTCGAGGCCGGTTCGGTCTGGATGGACGGCGAGCTCTTCTCCGGCAAGCCGCACGCGAAGAAGCTGCTCGAGGTCACGGAGAAGCCGGCGAGCGCCAAGCTCCAGGCCTTCCTCGACGGACCGGTCGAGAAGCTCTGCTCGCTGGTGGACGACTGGGAATACTGGCGCGAAAAGGACCTGAGCGAGGAGGCCTGGGCCTACGTCAAGGAGGCGGGCTTCCTCGGCCTCATCGTCCCCGAGGAGTACGGCGGGCTCGGCTTCGGCGCCTCGGAACTCTCGGCGGTGATCCACAAGCTGGCCTCGCGCTCGTTCCCGCTCTCCGTCACCGTCATGATCCCGAACTCGCTCGGGCCGGCGGAGCTCCTGCACCACTACGGCACGCCCGAGCAGAAGGCGGAATTCCTGCCCAAGCTCGCGAGCGGCGAGCACGTTCCCTGCTTCGCCCTCACCGAACCGGCGGCCGGCTCGGACGCCGGCGCGATCCAGGCGCGCGGCGAGGTCTTCAAGGACGCGGACGGCGAGGTCCGCATCCGGCTCAACTGGGAGAAGCGCTACACGAGCCTCGCGACCTTCGCGACCCTGCTCGGTCTCGCCTTCAAGCTCGAGGATCCCCAGGAACTCCTCGGTCGCGGCAAGTCGCCGGGAATCACCTGCGCGCTCGTTCCAGCCGACCTCCCCGGGATCGATCGCCTCTGGCGACACGACCCCCTCGGCGTGCCCTTTCACAACTGCGCGATGTGGGGCAAGGACGTGGTCGTGGGGCCCGACGCGATCATCGGCGGACCCGAGTTCGCCGGTCAGGGCTGGCGGATGCTCATGGAGTGTCTCGCCGCCGGTCGCGGCGTGGCGCTGCCCGCGGCGATGGTCGCCAACGCCAAGCTCGGCGCCCGCGTGGCCGGCGCCTACTCGATGCTGCGCTATCAGTTCGGGCTCCCCGTCGGCTCCTTCGAAGGCATCGAGGAGCCGCTCGCCCGCATCGGCGCGCGCGCCTACATGATGGAGGCGGGCCGACGCTACACCAACGCCGCCATCGACGACGGCGAGAAGCCCTCCGTGCTCTCCGCCATCGTCAAGTACCACTTCACCGAGCTGTCGAGGCAGGTCGTGAACGACGGCATGGACATCCTCGCGGGCGCGGGCATCTCGCGCGGGCCCCGCAACCTGCTGGCGGCCGCGCACATCGCGAGCCCGATCCCGGTCACCGTCGAGGGCGCGAACATCCTCACCCGCGGCATGATCATCTTCGGGCAGGGCGCGATGCGCTGTCATCCCTGGGCGCGCGAGCAGGTCGCCTCGCTCGAGGCGAACGACATCCGCGGCTTCGACCGCGCCTTCTGGGGCCACATGGGCCACTTCCTCCGCAACGGGCTGCGCTCGCTGCTCCTCTCGCTCAGCCGCGGTCGGCTCGGTTTCAGTCCCGTGACCGGCCCCACGGCGCGCTACTGGCGACGCCTGAAGTGGGCCTCGGCGAGCTTCGCATTCATGGCCGATCTCGCCATGGTCTCCCTCGGCGGGCAGCTGAAGCGTCGCGAACGGCTCTCGGCCCGGCTCGGCGATATCCTCTCCTGGATGTACATGGCCACCTCCGTCCTGCATCGCTACGAGAAGGACGGTCGCCTGGAAGCGGACCTCCCGCTGGCCCTGGCGGCGCTCGACGAGTGCTTCGCCCGCATCCAGCGCGCCTTCGAGGAGGTCCACGCCAACCTGCCGGTCCCGATCCTCGGCGCCCTCCTGCGCGGTCCGATCGCGATCTGGTCGCGTCTGAACGCCATCGGTGGTCCGACCTCCGACGAGCGCATCGGCGCCGTCGCCGCGGCCCTGAAGAAGCCCGGCGCGCAACGCGAGCGGCTCCTCGACCTGTCCTACCTGCCGGCGGACGAGAAGGAGGCGCTCGGTCGCCTCGAGCGCGCCTTCGCCGTCTCGACCCGCGCCGACGAGGTGGCCGCCAAGATCCGCGCCGCTCAGAAGGACGGTCGTCTCGGTCGCGGCCGTCCTCAGAAGATGCTCGAGGTCGCCGCCGAGGGCGGCGTCATCAGCGCCGACGAGGTTGCGCTGTTCAGGCAGGCTCTCGAGCTGCGCTGGGACGCGATCCAGGTCGACGTCTTCGCCGCGGCCGAGTTCGCGGCCAGGACTCCGACACCGGGACCCGAGACGAGCCTGGTCTGAGGCGCGGACGCGTGGGCGACATGGACGATGCGATGACGGCCGAGGCGCCCATCGAGCGGCGTATGGACCGCGACCGGGAGATCATCCTGGCTCGCGGAGACTTCACCCGTCTCTTCGCCGTCTTCGAGGACCATGTCCGGACCTGGGGTCTCCACCTGGATCCGCTCGGCCTCGTCATGATGCGGCAGGCGCTCGGCGGAGTCGCGCTCTACCTCTCCTCACGACCGCGCAACGAGAGCTGCGCCTTCACCCTGAACTTCGAGAAGCCCGCGACCAACATCTTCGTCTCGGGCCGCTCGGAGGAGGGGACCGTCACCGGCCGCATCTTCACCGAGAACGTCGCGACGACCGGCGAGAGCCGGCTCTTCGTCCAGACGAGCCGCGCCGGCGGCCGTGACTTCACCAGCGTGATCGACGTGACGGGTCTCGACGTGCTCCTCATCCTCGAGGACTACTGCGCGCGTTCCGAGCAGGCGCCGGCCCGGTTCTTCGAGATCGGCGACGACGATTACCTCATGGTGGCGAGCCTCCCGCGGGAGGATCGCGACTGGCTCTCGCGACTGGAGCGCGACGAGGCCCTGAAGCTGTTCGAAGAGGCGCGTCCGCTCGACCACAAGGCCTTTCGATTCCACTGCGGTTGCGACCCCCTGCGGATGCAGGACGTGATCAAGAGGATGTTCGGTGATCGGCTCGATGAGGTCTTCGGCGCCGAGGCATCGGTCGAGGTGACCTGTCCGCGATGCGGCCGTCGTTGGACGCTGCGCCGGGATCAGGTCGATGGCGAGGATGGATCATGATCGAGAAGAGAATCGAGGACTTCCTGAAGGCACCGCGTTTCGCCGTGGTCGGCGCATCGACCGACCGCGAGAAGTACGGCAACAAGATCCTGCGCTGCTACCAGCAGAACGGCCGCGAGGTCGTCCCGATCAACCCGCGGGGCGGCCTCATCGAGGGTCTGGAGGCGAAGATCGCGCTGGCCGAGCTCGACGACCCGAAGAGCCACGCCCTGAGCGTCATCACGCCGCCGCCGATCAGCCTGAAGGTCGTCGAGGAGGCGGCCGGACTCGGCATCCGCAGGATCTGGCTTCAGCCCGGCGCCGAGTCGCAAGCCGTCCTCGATCGCGCCGCGGAGCTCGGTATCGAGCTGATCGCCGGCGGGCCCTGCCTCCTCGTGGTGCTGGGTTTTCGCGCCTGAGAGCGCCGCGGCGTCGACCGGAGCGTGGGTCGGCTCAAGCTCGCGACGAGCCCTCGGCCGGGCGACCGATGCAGGTCATGTAGATGATCGACTCGTCGCGCGGCATGCCGAAGAGGTTGTTGACCTCGTCGTCGAAGTAGCCGCCGATGCCGCTCACTCCGAGACCCATCTCGAGCGCGGCGAGGTTGAGCCGTTGGCCGATGTGGCCGGCGTCGAGGCCGAGGAAGCGGTAACTCCGTGCCCCCAGCTCGTTCTCCGCCTCCTCGAGATCGGCCGAGTGGTAGACGACGAGGGCGGCCTGCCGGGCGAGATCCTGCCCGAGCGCGATGTGATGGTCCTCGTGCTCGTGGCGGCCGCGACGGATCAGCAGGAGCCGGTGGTCCACCGGGTCGTAGCGGTAGAGCCCCGGCTCCAGACCGTCGACCTCGTGAAGCGAGAGCCAGGTCTTCAGCCGCGCCGGATCGAAGAGCTCGCAGCCGCCCTCCCGGGCGAGCCTTCGGACCGGAGCGTAGGCGAGGCCGAGCAGCTCCGATAGCTGGCGCCGGTCGATACCCGCGCCGCTGAAGCGCCGTGTGGACCGCCGCGACAGGATCGTCGCGCAGAGGTCGTCGCTCCAGGTCCGATCGCAGCGCGGGAGCGGCACCACCGTCTGGGCGTCGGTCGCCGTGAGCGCCTCGGCATGCCTGGGTGCCCGGCAGGCTGCGGCGAGATCGCGAATGCGCCCGGCCGAGTGCAGGCTCTTCATGTCGTCGGCGCGGGGATCGACGGAGTCGCGATCGCTGCGTCCGATGACGGCGATCGGCGGCCCGTCCTCGTTGATCGCCGCGAGCGCCACGACGCTCTCCTCCTCGCCCGGAAGAAGGAGGAGATCGTCGAGTCCCTCGTCGGCGAAGGATCCGATGAGCGTGGCCGAAAGCCCCAGCCGCGGGGCGAAGGTCACGAGGTTGCCGAGGACATGACCCGTGTCGAGGAGGATGCGCCGGTAGGCGCGCTCCTGATAGCGCCAGCTCGAACGGAAGTAGACCGCGCTGAAGAGGAAGACGCAGCGGGCGGAGGCGACCGACGGGTGCGAGAAGGTGAGCGCCGCGAGGTCGCGGCTGAAGTCTCCTTCCATGACCGGCGCCAGGCTGTGGTCGCGGATCTGGAAGTTGTAGACGCCGTCATCGATGCCCTCGACGTCGCGCAGGAAGACGTAGATCTCGGTGGGATAGAGCGCGCCGGCCGACGGGGCGGCCCGGAAGTAGACCGGGCGAGCGGCGTCACGGGTGACCGCCGTCGCCCCGTTCGTGTGCAGAAGCAGCGTGGAGAGCTCGGGCAATCCGAAGTTCCCGCCGGCACGCGGCACGAGCACCGGCTTCTCGCTGTCCTCGTCCTGGGCGACCAGGAGGGTCCGCGCCAGATCGATCCGGGTCCCGGAGTGGAACTCCTTCCAGGGATCGGGCTGGCTGCTCCAGTCGAGTCCCGGGTGGGCAGCGACCGTATCGATCCGGTACTTGGTCGCTTCGTGATATCGCCTGGCGATGGCCAAAACAGCGCCTCCGTTTCAGGCAGAGGCTAACACACCTCTCCGGCACGGAAAGCGACCTGATTTCAGGCCCGATTCGCCAGCCGCTCGATCGCGGCGCGCAGTTCCTCGGGGCGGATCGGTTTGGGGACGTAGTCGTCCATGCCGCAGTCGAGGCAGCGCTCGCGATCGCCCTTCATGGCGTTCGCCGTGACCGCGATGATCGGAAGATCGAGCCCACGGGAGCGCAGGGCCTGGGTGGCCTCGATCCC
>JBFIHP010000182.1:0-6606 GCA_041601735.1 Planctomycetota bacterium
GATCCGATCGTCCGGGCGGCGAGGCCCGGTCGGGTTGCTTCAGGCGAGCCCCTCGGCCTCGTCGATGATCCCCTGGGCGGCCTTCGCGGCCAGCTCGGGGCCGTCGAGCTCACCCGAGGCGAGCAGCGCCTTGGCGCGCTCGACGGACTCGGGCCGGACCTCCGGAACCCGGACCAGGGAGTCGATCAGCGCCAGGACCTCGCCCAGCCGGCCGGAATTCTCGAAGTAATCCTGCTCGGAGAGGATCTCCCCCTTCTTGCCCGCCGCGGTCCCCGAATGCGCCTCGGTCTTGCGCTCGTTGCGCGAGGCCCGGTTGAGATCGGCGCTGACATCACGGATGTCCATGGGAAACTCCTGACTGAAACGGACTTGCGTCCGCCGCCGGTCGGCCGGCGTACCCTGTTCTTGCCTTTTCCACCTTGCTTCTCGGCATCTCGGCGGGCGGCTTGAGCCGGTTCTCGCGGGTTTTTTGGCCCCGGAAGCGGCCTCAGGCCGTCGCGAGGGCGTACATCAGGAAGATCACGAGGACGAAGATGGCCGCGAGGCCGGCCCGGGAGAGGAGGCCGGTCATCCCGAATCCGGTGACATCGAGGGCCTCGGAGCCCCTCAGGGCCTTCTTTCGGCTTCTTCGGACCATGGTTGCGGGCCTCCTCGGCGTACTCCCGGGACAGCCCCGGAGCGCTCCCCGGGGTCGAGGTTCCCAACGGAGGCCGCGACTTCGAGATCGCTTCTTTTTTTTCGTGGCGCCCGGGGCGCCCAATCCTTTCAATGGCCGGACGCGCGCGACCTCGCGCTTGCCGACCCAATCTACTCCCCGGTATCCCGGAGGCGACATGCAGCGTTCCTTCGTCCTCGTCCTCGCCCTTCTCGGCCTCCTCGGCGCGAGCCTCGCGGCGCAGGTCCAGAATCCCAGCTTCGAGAACAACGCCTTCGGCGTGCCGGTCAACTGGTCGCCCAGCGGCGTCGGCGGCACCGTGGTGCTGCAGTTCCTGCCCGACGCCGGCGTTCCGACCCAGGGGGTTCGCTACGTGACCCTCGACGCGGGCACGAGCGGCCCGGCGACGCCGCACACGAACATCGGCGGCGTCGGTAGCGATGCCAGCGGCACGATGAAGATGCTGCAGAGCTTCAACATCGCCGACAGCACGATGACCACCTTGAGCTTCGACTGCGTTCTGCTCGGCAACGACGACGCGGCCGACTTCCTCGAGGCCAGCATCTCCGACGGCAGCTCGACCCTGAACATCGCGCACCTGGACGTCCTGAACGACGTCGGCAGCGGTCCGCCGTCCTTCACCGGCCTGCCGACCTCGCCGCTCACGACGATCTCGGTCGATCTGGGCGCGGCCTTCCCGATGGCCGACATCAACACGGTGTTCACGCTGATCTTCCACATCGGCAACGTCGGCGACACGGCACAGCCGGCCCGCGCCTACATCGACAACATCGTCATGTCGGCGGGGACGCCCTTCGGCGACAACTCGATCCGCTTCATCCCTGCCGGCTCCTGGGTGCAGCTCGAGATCCGGACCGAGGCGCCCTTCCTCGAGTACTACACCGTCATCAGCCACAACACCGCCTTTCCGAAGGGCACCGGCCCCTTCGGCGGCATCTGGCCCGATGCCCAGACCTGGGGCTTCGTCACGCTGCCGCTCGGCAACGCCGGCATCCATGACCTCAGCAACGCAGCGGGCGAGTTCAACGCCAACGTCTGGGCCGGACTCGCACCGGCAGGCTTCCCCTTCGACTACTTCCTGGCCGTCGTCCTGCCCTCGGGCGACTTCCGCCTGACGCCGGTCAAGCGCGGCGCCTGGAACGTGGCCGAGGACATGTAGTCCGCGGGCGGCCGACGGTTCAAAGAGAAAGCCCCGAGTCCGAGGACTCGGGGCTTTTCTCGTTCGTGCCGCGGAGAGGATTCGAACCTCCACTCCGTTAACCGGAACTAGGCCCTCAACCTAGCGCGTCTGCCAATTCCGCCACCGCGGCTTTTCAGGGAAGGGGATATTATGGGGGGCCGATGGGCCCTTCCAGGGGTCTCAGTAATTTTCCTGGGTGGCCAGCCGGAAGTCGAGCCGGAACTCGCGATCCCGGCGCCCCAGCGCCAGGAAGAGCGAACCGAAGGCCCCCCGGAAGTAGTCCAGGTTGCGATCGATCTCGGCGCGGATCCGGGCCTCGGACCGGTCCGCCTCGAGGCGATTCAGACGGCGTTCGTACTCACGCTGGACCCAGGCGTTCTGCGGAGGCCGGGGATCCGAGAGCCCGAGCCACTCCTTCCGGGCGGCGTTCCTCAACGCGAGCTTCTCGAACTCGCTCACCGCGCTGCGGTCGGCGATCCAGCCCTCCTTGGCCTGGTCCATGTGGGCATAGAGCTGTTCGGGATCGAGGAAGAGGAATCCACGGCTGCCGATCGGCAGCCGGGAGAGGTTGAGCTCGAGCGTGTCGAGTGACGGCAGGCCGGCCTGGCGTCGGTCGATGACCTCACGCATGTCGACGAAGAGCCTGACCCAGTTGGTCACGACGAGGTGACCGTCGATCAGGGCGAAGGCCGGCTTGTTGTTCTCGCGGTCGTCGAGAAAGGTGTCGCGCACGACCTGCCAGAAGGTAAAGGGACCGTCGTCGAAGCGATGGAAGGGGCGTTCCGCTGCGATGTCGAGCTCGGCGATGACGCTCTCGAGGCGAGCGGGGTCGCGCACCGGGAGCACGATGGCGACACCGGGTTCGCTGTGGCGCACCTGCTCCTCGCGTTGCTTCTTGAACAGGATGAAGCCGACGTTGCGATCGAAGATGCCGGCCACCTCGTCGACGAGCGGCCCGGTGATGTCCGGCGTCTCCTCCTCGTCCTCGTGACGAAAGCGCTTGAAGCGGTCGAGCCGCGAGAGCAACTCGTAGAGGAGTTCGCGCTGGTCCTTGTCCACCAGGCTGCGGCGCACCAGCGTGAAGCCGACCAGCTCGGAGGCGTCGGCGCCGCAGAGCCCGTAGCCGAAGACGTAGTGCGGGAGCTTGCGGATGATCCCCTCGAGCTGCTCGTCGATGGCCGACAGCTCGATCTCCCGCATGTTCGAGAAGAGGCCGGGCGGCCGACGCTCGTCCACGGCGATCGCGGCCTTGACCCGGGCCGCGGCATCGATATCGAGCTGCAGGTAGAGATCGCCGCCTGCGAAGATCGGGAGGGCCTCCACCAGGATCTGCGCGAGATCCGCGCCCCACATGGGCGTGAGGTAGTCCTCGACGATGCGGACGCGGTCCTCGAAGAGACTGCGGCGGATGAGCAGGTTGATTCCGCTGGCGTCGGCTTCGTCCCAGGCCCAGCCCGGTTCGAAGCGCGAGAGCGGGAAGATGGGCAGCCCGTCGGCGGCCAGGTCGCGCACGAGATTGGCGACCGCGTTGACGTTGGTGCCGATGATGACGGCCGCTTCGACCCGGGCCACGGCCAGTGCGACGGTCTCGACCCGGGCCGGCGCCTCCTTCGCGGCGCCGCGAGCGACCTCGAAGTCGATGCGCGCACCCCAGTTGAAGTGCTCGATGCTCGCCGATTCCGGGAGCTGATCGGTCAGGAACCACGACGAGAGCGTGGGGCTGAGGAGGGCGTTGACCGCGATCCGGGCCATGCTCGACTCGGGCTGCACGACCGCCAGGAAGGTCGGAGGAGCCTCCTTCGACTCCGGCTCGTAGCCGGCGACCATCACCGCGCGTCCGGAGAGATCGCCGAGCGCCTTGAGATCGAAGGGCAGCATCGAGTCCAGTTCGCGCAACTTCGCGTAGGCGTCGCGCAGACCGGGAATGATCTGGGTCTCGACGATCTTCGGGCTGTTGAGCCAGCGTTGCAGGTTGCGATTCTGATCGACCTGCCTGATGAACACGCGGTCCTCGAGGCCTCGGATCAGGGTGGGGAAGTCGCGCGAATAGAGGATGAAGTCGGCGTTCTCGGGCGCGTAGACCAGGATGTCGTCCACCTCTTCGGCAAAAGGCACCCAGATCGACCCGACGATCCAGATCAGGAGCAGTCCGAGGAGGATGCCGAGGATCAGCCCGACGATGAGCTTCTTCTTGTGCCGTTTCAGACGATCGACGAATTCTGTCATGCCGCTCTATTCCCGGTCTCGAAGAGGCAAGATTCTACCGGCTGCACCCTTCCCGGACCAACCAAGGCTTGCCGGGAGCGCGTCCCCGCGGGTATTTTGGCCCGGCGTTCCGATCAGGCGATCGGCGCAAGACTCTCGTGCGGGTGGGCGATGCGTTCTTCAAGACGACTCGATCAGGTCCAGGCTTCCCTCACGCTCGAGTTCGACGCTCGTGCCAAGGCGCTCAAGGCGTCCGGACGCGACGTGATCGGCCTGGCGGCGGGAGAGCCGGACTTCGAGCCGCCGGAGACCGTGCTCGAGGCCGCCGAGAACGCGATGAGGAGCGGCGGGGGCCGCTACACGGCGGTCGCCGGGACACCCGCGTTGCGGGCCGCCGCCGCGCGGGCCATCGAGGATCTCACCGGTATCCGTTACGACGCCGAACAGGTCGTCGTGAGCGCGGGCGCGAAGCACTCGATCTTCAACGCGATCTACGCCCTCGCCGATCCCGGCGACGAGCTGATCATCCCGGCGCCCTACTGGACCTCCTATCCCGAGATGTGCCTGGCCCTCGGGGTCAAGCCCGTGATCGTCGCGGGGCGCCCGGATCTCCTACCGGACGTGGAGAAGATCCGGGCCGCGGTGACGCCCAGGACCCGGGCGATCATCCTCAACAGCCCGGGTAATCCGACCGGACGCGTGATCGACCGGGCGAGCCTCGAAGGAATCGCCGAGATCATCCGCGCGAATCCGGAGGTCACGATGATCTCCGACGACATCTACGCCCGTCTGCTCTTCGAGGGTCAGGTCTTCCTGAACCTGCCGATGGTGGCGCCCGATCTCATCGACCGGACGATCCTCGTCTACGGCATGTCGAAGACCTACTGCATGACCGGCTGGCGGATCGGTTTCGCCGCGGGGCCGAAGGAGATCGCGAAGAAGATCGCCACGGTGCAGGGCCACTCGACGAGCTGCGCCAACGCCATCGCCCAGGCCGCGGCCTGCCGGGCCCTCGAGGCGACCGAGGAGGCCCATCTCCAGATGATGATCGCCGCCTACGCGGAGCGCGCCGCGCTCTTCCAGCGGAGCCTGGAGCGCATCGGCGACCTGCCCTGTCCCGAACCCCAGGGCGCCTTCTACCTCTTCCCGCGGGTCTCGGCCTGGTTCGGCGCGCGGCTCGGCGACCGGGTCATCTCGTCGGCGCTCGACCTGGCGCAGCTCCTGCTCGATGAGGCGCTCCTCGGCGTCGTGCCCGGCGAAGCATTCGGCGCCCCGGATTCGATCCGGATCTCCTATGCGACCTCGACCGAGAACGTGCGGCGCGCCTGTGAGCGCCTCGAGCGCTTCTTCGCCTCGCTTCAGCGCTGAGGGGCCCAGCGCTCCTGCAGGTCCGCGATCGCCCTCATCACCTCGTCCTTCAGGCGCTCGGCCGCCACCTTACGATCCTCGCCCTCGGCGCTCTCGGGCGGGATGGGCGCGCCGAAGACGACCAGCAACCGTCCGGCCCGGGGAAAGTCGGCCTCGCGCGGCAGGATCTCGCGAGCCCCGAAGATGGCCACGGGCACCACGGGAATCGAGGTCCGCTGCATCAGCATCGCCACGCCCGCGCGGCCGGGCCCGAGCCGACCGTCGGGGCTGATCCGCCCCTCCGGGAAGATGCCGACGATCTCGCCGGCCTGCACGGCACGCATCGCGTCCTTGATGGCTCCGGCCGCGGCCCGGCGCGCGGCCGGTACGGGGATGGCGCCCCAGAAGCGGTAGAACCAGTTGAACACGGGATGGCGGTAGATCGGCCCGTCCATGAGGAAGGTCACGTGCCGACGGACGGCGAGCTGGAGGATGATCGGGTCGAGGAAGCTGGCGTGATTCGGCGCGAGGATGAAGGGCCCCTCGATCCGCGGCGCGTTGCGCACTCGCAGGCCGTAGAAGGCCCGCACGACCATCCCGACCGTGATGCACATCAGGCGCTGGAAGCGCCAGAGGATCGGGTGGGTCGCGAGCTTGGTGGCCATCGTGCTCCTGCCTGGGATCGCCGCTGGTGGGCCACCATGCGAGAGGGCGCCGCCGCGGTCAAGGACCACGACGGCGCCCCCGTCGATCGCGGCGCGCGCGGAACGCCTACTGGCCGACGCCGAGCTCGCGGCGCGAGAGCTGTCCTCCGCGCGTCATGCGGTAGTCCTGCGCGACGGTGCGGCGCAGGCGCTCGTAACGGCCGCGGTACTCGCGCGCCTTCTCGGTGTCCTTCTCCTTCGCCGCCATCTGCTTGTTCGCGTTGGCGAAGCGCCAGAGCGCCCAACCGACCTCGTTGGCGAGCTTGCCGTTGTCCGAGAAGAGGGCAAAGGTCTTCGAGTACTCCTCCGCGGCCTTGCTCCAGTCGCCCTGCTCGAAGGCGCAGTCTCCGAGGCCGTTGGCCGCGCCCGCGAAGACGAAGGGCTGGGCCTTCCAGTCCTTCACGCCGTCGAGCAGCTGCTGGTAGTGGCGACGGGCCTCGTCGATCTTGCCCGAGGCGACCATGAGCTCACCGGTGACGACGAGCGCTCGCTGC
>JBFIHP010000183.1:0-6582 GCA_041601735.1 Planctomycetota bacterium
CCGCGACGCGCCTTGCGGCGCAGGTCCGCGAGCCTGAGGCGCTTCGTCTTCGGCGCGACGTCGAGGTCGCGCGATGCGATGCGGGCGAGGGCCTGCTCGAGCTGCATCTCGGCCGCCTTCGCGGCCTCCAGCTGCGGGCCGCCGAAGGCCTGCGAGCGCATCCGGATGCGATGGCAGAAGAGGAGCGCGAGTTCGTACTCGCCTTCGCGTGCGAGTTCGCCGAGTGCCGAGCTGATGGCCTTGGGCCAGGCCTCGGCCTCCGGCGCGTGGAGCGCGATGCGCTCGAGGATCGGCAGCTGCATGGCGACCGTCGCCTCCTCGCCGAGCGCCGCGAGCAGCGCTTCCAGCATCGCGGGCGCCTCGGGCGCCAGCGGATTCGCCACCAGGAATCGCCGCAGCGCCTGATCGGCGCGCGCGCGCGCGCTGCGATCGTCGCCGCGGATCGCGCGGCCGAGTTCCCTCGCCACGCCGCCCTTCTCCTCGGCGAGCTTCTTCTGCTCCTCCGCGCGGCCGGCCCAGATCGACTGCGAGCGGTGATCGGGATGCTCGCTCCGGAGCGTCTCGTACTCCTTCAGCGCCTGGGCGTGGCCGCTGCCCTCCGCGAGGATGACGGCTCTCCGCTCGCGGGCCTCGACCTTCTGGGCCGCGACCGCGAGCTCGTGGTCGATCACCAGCTGCAGCTGCTCCAGCGCCGACCAGGGGTCGCCGACCGAGCGGTAGATCCTCGCGGCCGTGGCGCGCAGGCCCGGCGCGATGTCGAGATCGCGCTGGTCGTCGGCGAGGGTCACCATGTCCTTCGCGAGGGCGAGCAGACCCGGGTCGGGAGTCGGGAGGCCCATGAGCGAAGCCGCCGGCGGATCCGGCAGTTCGGGAAGGCGGCTCGCGAGTTCCCGCGCCCGGGCCCGAGCGGCCTCGACGCGCCCGGGATCCGGAACCTGGGCCTGGAGCGTCAGGGTGGCGAGCAGGATTAGGGCGATGCCGCAGCTGATCTTCATGGTCGTCCCCGCGATGGAAGACCGATTATGCTGGCTGGAGCAGGTCGGGAGGAGGATCGCGGGAAAAAAGCGCGCTGCGGGGCAAATCCCGTTACGGATCGCTTCGATCCGCGTCCAGCGAATGGGACGATGGTCCCGGAGCGGTTGGAAGGAGGACCCGATGCATCGACTCGTCACCGCCGTGCTGCTGGGATTCGCCGTCCTCGCGCTCGGGCTCCCCGCGCAGACCCCGGTTCCGCGTCCGACGCCCGTTCCTCGACCGAGCCCCTCGCCCAAGCCCAGTCCCGCGCCGACCCCGGCGCCCACACCGTCTCCCAGCCCGGCTCCGGTCCGCGCCGACGACCCTCCGGCTCCCGACCGCCGTCCGCTCAGCAAGCGTGAGCTCGAGGAGCGCCGCGGCGATCGCGGATCGCCGGGTAGCCGGACGCCCTCGACACCCGCTCCGACCCCCGGTCCCGCGGGCCCCGGAGCGCCGGCCGAGCCGGAACTCCCCGCCGCCGAGGTCGAGGCCGCCGAACGGCGCGTCGAGATCTGGCGCCGCTCCCTGCGTCCCGCCCAGCGGGAGCACTGGCGCGGCAAGATCCTCTTCCTCGACGGCCCGCGCAAGGGCAAGAGCCTGCCGCTCGAGATGTGGATCGCTCGCGACAGGTCGGGTCGTACGTCCCTGCGCTTTCACCACGGTCGCTCGGGAGATCTGCCCCTGGCCCGTGCGCTCGCCGTCGTCGATGCCGAGGGGCGTCGCGCCTGGTGGCGGCACCGTCCCGAGGAGACAGGCAAGACGAGGCCGGCGTCCGAGGGCGTCGGCCCGGTTCCGAACCTCCTTGCCGACCTCGTCCCGGTCGAACCCTCCCCGGATGCCGAGCTCCGCTATCGCGGTTCGGCGGTGCTCGAAGCGCGCCGCGTCCTCCTGTTCCGCTCGGGTTCGTCCCTGATCTCCCTCAGGCCCGACCTGAACCTCGTCGCGCGCGTCGAGGTCCTCGACCGCGGGGGCAAGGAAGCGCTGCGCGAGCTGCGCTTCTCCACTCCCGAACGCCGCGGTCTGCATCGCCGCTTCCTCGCGATCACGCGGCACGATTACGAGAGCGGCGAGAGCCTGCGTATCGAGTGGGAAACCCCGACGATCAACCCGACGCTGCCCCACGACTTCTTCTCTCCCGAGAAGCTCGGCGACGAGCGCGAAGGAAAGGCGGAGAAGGAGAGCGCGACCGGAGACGATGCTCGCTGAAGATCCGATCCTCGGCACCGCCCTTGCTTCTTTCGTCGCCGATGTCAAGCGCGAAGCAGTTCGTGACGGAACGGTCGAGACTATGAATTCGCGGTCCGCTCTGCCATCATGTCGCCCATGTCGGACCAGAGCATCCATCGCCGCCACCGTCGTCGTCTCGCGCAGATGGTGCGGCGTCTCGATCCCGCGACGAAGCCCGAGCGGCGCCTGAGCGCCGAACTCGCCGCGCAGCTCGATGATCTGCGCCGCGACGCCGAGCTCGAGCCGGAGACCGCCGTGGAGGTCGTTCTCCACATGCTCGAGGTCCTGCCGCCGGCCTTCATCCATCTCGACGACAAGCTCGGTCTCCTGCTCCGCTCGCTCGAACAGGCGCCGGCGCTCCTCGTGGACCTGATGAACGACGACGCCGACGACCCGGTCAGCCTGATCGACCGGAAGGACGTCTTCGCCCGGTTGTTCAAGGCCTGGACCGAGGACGAGACCGGCTACCTGCATGCGCTCGACGAGACCCTGCTCGCCTCGATCGTGACCGGACAGGACGAGGACATCCTCATCGAGATGGGGCGCGACCACCTGCGCGGCGTGCCGCTCGTCTTTCCCTCGCCGCCGGGTGACAAGCTCGATCTGGATCGCAGCATCCTCCAGTCGGACCGCTATCGGGTCGAGCGCTTGCTCGGCGAGCTGCACCACCGCCGTGACCGATCCGAATACTCGGTGATCGTGGCGAGGTCGCACTACCGGGCCACGGGAGACGCGCTCGACTACGTTCGCTTCCTGGCGCGAGCCCATCTCGTGGACGAGGCCGTCGAGGTCGCCCGCCGCGTCCTGAGGAGATCGAATGCGCCGCGCCGCGCCGCCCTGAAGGGCCTCTACGAGGAGATCGTGCTGCGTCGCGACGGCCTGCGTCGGCGCCGCAACGAGGCGCTCGGCGCCTTCCTGAGCGAACCATCGGTCAGGAGCTTCGTCGAATTCCGTGAGTCGATCGACTCCGACGACATCGAGGCCGCGCTGCGCGAAGCGCTGGCTCGGCTCGAGAAAACGGGCGACGAACATCTCGATCTCTGCTTCCGGCTCTACCTCGAGGAGGGCATGCTGCTCGAGGCGGACGCCCTGGTCGTGACCCGCCCGATCGATCCGCACCTCCTCGCCGCCGCCGCCGACGAGTTCATCGACATGGAGCCCCTCAAGGCCTCGGGATGGCTCGTCATCGCGGCGCATCGTCTGACCAGCCGCGCTCGCGTGTCGGCCTATCGTCAGGCCGCCGAGTGGCTGAACAGGGTGCGCCTCGCGAGTCAGGCCCTCGGCCAGGACCACGCCTTCGAGCGGACCCTGCACGCCTTCAAGGAGCGCTACAGCCGGCGCTCGGCGCTGCTACGTGTTCTCGGTGAGGCGGGTCTCTGACCTCGTCGGGATCGTCGTCCGGCGCGCTGCGGTTCCACTTCTCGTGGCCGCAGTGCTCGCAGCGGTGGAGGATCATGAAGCCCTTCTTGCCGTCGCGGCGCAGCGCTACCGGGGCCATGATCCCGCCGCAGTCGGCCGCTCGATCGCCGGGACGGACGTCCACGTGTCGGCTGTGGAGGCAGCGGGGGCAGTGGTTGGTGTAGCCGTCGCCGTGGACGGGCTCCCCGCAGTGGAGGCAGTCGAAGTCCTCGATGCGACGCTGGAATTGACGCTCGTCGGAATTCAAAACGACGATCTCTCCTTTGGACCCGGGCTGCGACTTCCGTTAGCTTCCGACCATGACGACACCGCATCAAGTGCCGACGGAAGTCCCGAGTTTCGCCCGGGGCGAGGACCTCCGCGAGACCCTCTACCACGTCGGCGTGAGCTGGACGGACCGCGTCTACATCGTCCTCGTCTGCACCTTCACCACGCTCCTGGTCCTCACCAACGTGATCGGGACCAAGCTCTTCGACCTTCACCTGCCCTTTGCGGTCTTCGGTTCCGAGAGCGTGACGCTCACGACGGGCATCGTCACCTACCCGCTCACCTTCCTGATCACCGACATCGTCTCGGAGATCTACGGCAAGAAGCGCGCCGACGTCATGGTCTGGTTGGGCTTCGCCATGAGCTTCCTGATGCTCGGCATCGTGCAGATGTCGATCCACGTGCCGCCGTCCGATTTCTGGTCGGTCTCGCCCTGGATCGACGTCGAGGGGCTCGACGGCGCGGCCGCCATGCAGGACGCCTGGCATGCCTGCCTGGGAATCGGCGCCTGGCTCGTCGTGGGCTCGATGTGCGCCTATCTCAGCGCCCAGCTCTGCGACAACTTCATGTTCCACTTCTGGCGGCGCCTGACGCACGGCAAGCACCTCTGGCTGCGCAACAACGGCTCGACCGCCGTGTCGCAGCTGGTCGATACCTTCATCGTCAACAGCTTCCTCTTCTACGGGGCCTTCCGCTGGGAGTTCGAGCAGGGCCTGAAGGTCATGGTCGGGATCTACCTGGTCAAGGTCACGATCGCGGCCCTCGACACGCCCCTCTGCTACCTCTTCATCGGGCTCATCCGCTCCTTCCTCCGCCGGAAGGGGGCCTTCGTGGCCTGATTCCCGCGCCGGGAGCTTCGTCTCGGCCCGTCCTCTTCCGGGACGCCGGGTTTTGGTAAGTTCGAGGACGGAGCCCAGGATGAGTCAGTTCGAGATCGAGATCCGCGAACCCGGCAAGGAGCCGCGCCGACTGCCTCTGCGCGCCGGTCTCGGCATCGGTCGTCATCCGGACAACGACTGTCCGATCGACGACCCGAAGGTCTCGGCCTTCCACGCCCGCTTCGATGCCGAGGGCGACGGCTTCGTGCTGGTCGATGTCGGCAGCTCGAACGGCACCCACGTCATCGATGGCGCGAGCCTCGGCAAGGACGAGCGCCAGGCCGTCACGGGCGGCCTGCGATTCATGACGGGTTTCACCGAGTTCGAGATCATCACCGTCCGCGAGGAGTCGCGGCCCGAGGCGACGCGGATGATGTCGATCGTCGATGAGCCGGTCATCCAGGAGGAGGCCTCGCCGGAGGAGAAGGAGGCGGCTCCCGCCGCTCCGGGTCCCGAGATCCCGGTGAGCCGTGACCTGCCGCCGATCCCCCCGGGTCGCCCCCGTCCCGAGGCTCGCCCCCTCGACGTCGCCTCCAAGGACGTGCTCCGTTCGCCCAACTCCGAGCTCTCGCCCGTCGCCGACATGGACAGCGCCTCCGAGGCCTTTCCCTCGGTCGATTACGAGATCCCGGTCGAGCCCCCGAAGCCGAAGAAGAAGCCCGCGTCACCCGAGGCCGCGCCCGCATCCGACCTCTCCGAGGAGAAGACGGTCGGACATCCCCGCGTCGTCTTCGACGATGCGGGCCCGGGCCCGGACCCCGACGAGGCCACCATCCTCTCGCCTCCGGAACGCGGCGGCGAGAAGACCGACCGGCCGCGAGATCGAAGAGCCGAGTCGGAGAGCGAGACGGTGAAGACGCCGCTGCCCTCCGGGATCGCGAGGATCGTCTCCGACGCCGACGCCACCTGGGTCGCCGACGCCGCCCCCGAGAAGGGCGCGCTGCCGAAGGCCGACGAGGGGCTCTCGTTCATGCGGCCGCGGCTGGTCGTCGCGGCCGAGAATCAGCGTCTGGTCGAAGTGATCTCGAGCCGCGAGTTCAGCATCGGCCGCCGTCATTCGGGCGGCGCCCAGCTGGTCGATTGCGCCATCGACAGCCCGGCGGTCTCGTCGAATCACGCGGCCATCGTCTTCCGACAGGGCCGCTTCTTCCTCGAGGATCGCGGGAGTCGCAACGGCACCCTGGTCGGAGGCAAGAAGCTCGACGCCATGGCCTCGCGCGAGATCAAGGCCGACGACCATCTGGTCTTCGGCATGGCCGACGCCCTCTTCGTCGTCGATCGGGACCATCAGCTGCGCGAGCTGCCGCGCGCACCCTATCGCGACGCACTCGACCAGCTCGTCCGCAAGAAGCTCATCGACCGCCAGCAGGCCGACCTGCTCTGGCAGCGCTGCGCCGTGGATGGCGAACACCCGGCCGAATCCCTCCTGCTCTCCGGCGCGGTCAGCGTGCGGCAGTGGTGTCAGGCCCTCGACGCCGTGGGGCGCCCCGCGCAGACGTCGGGCGGCGGGCGCCGCTCGGTGCAGGTCCTCCTGATCGCCGTCGCCATCCTGCTCCTCGCCGCGATCGCGGTGCTCGTCCTGAAGTTCCGCTGATGGCAAGAGCCCGGGAGCGCCCGCCTGCCCGGCCGGCCTTCGCCGCTCACGGGCTCTGAGGAAGCCGCAGGAGCGCCGGCCCGACGGGCCGGCCTTCGACGCTCACGTGCTTTGAAGGGGCCGCAGGAGCGCCGGCCCGACAGGCCGGCCTTCGACGCTCACGTGCTTTGAAGGGGCCGCAGG
>JBFIHP010000184.1:0-6558 GCA_041601735.1 Planctomycetota bacterium
CGGGCCACGGAAACGATTACGGGACCATCGCGAGGGCCCTCCCCCGGCGGGGAGGGCCTTCTTCATGCCCGGCGGCCGCAGGACGGCCGGCCGGGCCGACGACGGCGCGGGGCGCGGCAGTCGTCAGGCGGCATCGGGCGCCGCGCGAGCCCCGCGTTCGCCATGCCGCGCGGACGACCCTCAGCAGAGTCTCGGGAGCCGGTTCTTGGCGGTGCCGAGCCGGTGACTGCGGATGACCACCATCTTCTCGATCTGCATGTCGCGCATCGTGTGTTCGATGCCGCCGACACCGAGACCCGACTGGCGGAGGCCGGCGAAGGGCATCCAATCGACCCGGAAGGCGGTATGGTCGTTGATCATGACCGCGCTGGCGTCGATGCGCTGGGCGAGATCGAGGGCGCAATCGATGTCGCGGGTGCAGATGGAGGCCTGGAAGGCGAAGGGCAGGGAGTTCGCCTGCGCCACGGCATCCTCGACCTCGGCGAAGGGATAGATGCAGACCACCGGCCCGAAGACCTCCTCCCGCGAGACCCGCGACTCCGACGACGGCGCGTAGAGCACGGTGGGACGGAATGCCGTCTCTCCCACCCGCGCTCCACCGGAGAGCAGCTCGGCTCCCTCCTCTCTCGCCTCGTCGATCCAGGACTCGACGCGTTCGAGTTCGGAGATCCGGATCAGCGGGCCGACCTCGCTCTTCTCGTCGGTCGGGTCGCCGACCACGAGTTCGTCGGCCCCCTTCGCCATCCGCTCGGCGAACTCGCGCGCGATCGACTCGTGCACGAAGATCCGTTGCACGGAAACGCAGACCTGTCCGGCGTGATAGAAGGCACCCTTCAGGAGCCGCGGCACGACATCGTCGAGGTCGGCGTCGGGGAGGACGACCACCGGCGCCACGCCGCCGTGCTCGAGCGCACAACGAGTTCCGGGCGCGAGCTTCGACCGCAGCATCCAGCCGACCCTGGCGCTGCCGATGAAGGACATGAAGGCGACGCGCGGGTCGGTCACCATCTTCTCGGCCAGGTCGTTGTCCGAGCTGATCACGACGCGACACCAGTCCTCGGGCAGGCCCGCCTCGCGCATGATCTCCAGGAAGGCGAGGCAGGAGAGCGGCGTGTCGGTCGCGGGCTTCACGATCACCGGGCATCCGGCGGCGATCGCCGGACCCGCCTGATGGACGATCAGGTTCAATGGGTGGTTGAAGGCACTGACGGCGACGACCGGACCGATCGGCTCGAGGAAGGTGAAGGCGAACCTGTTGGCCGACGCGGGACTGTTCATGGGGATCTGCGAGCCGCACTGCGTCTTCAGGGTGTGTTCGCAGAGCTTCAGCCCCTCGATGGCGCGGGCGACCTCGACCCGGGAATCGATCAGCGGCTTGCCGCCCTCGCGCGCGGCCATGAGCGCGAGTTCCTCGGCGCGTTCGGTCATGATCTCGGCGGCGCGGAGGAGGATCTCCATGCGCTCCGAGTCCGGCAACCGGGCATCGCGACGGCGATGGAGTTCGTCGGCGCGCGCGAGATAGGCCTCGATCGTCTCGGCTCGAGTCTCCTCGATCGTGGTGATGACGGCGCCGTCGAAAGGCGCACGAACTTCGAGCTTGGCTGTCACGGTGATTCTCCCGGGGACCCGTTGCGGCTGATCGATCGGCCGGGTGGCGGCCGCATGATCGTCTCCGCTCGAGCCGGGCCGGCGGCTCGACGGCGATCGAATCGATCTGCGATCATTGTAGGCCCCTTCCGACCGGGTCACCACCGGACCGGGATACCTGCTGTCCACGGGGAACGACGGTCGGGCCGCGCCGTGAACCGACCCGGGTCGCGTCCGGCCTCAGGGAGTCACGGAACGGAAGTAGGCGAGGATCTGCTCCACCAGGCCGCGCCGTCCGTCGAAGCCGAGGTCGAGCGAGCGCGGGAAACCGAGGTGACCGCCGCGTGCGACCCAGCGCAGCTCGAGCTTCGTCGGCAGGTCCTCGAGATGCGGCGCCAGGGTGAAGGCCGGCACCATCGGATCCTGCTCGGCCGCGACGAGCAGGGAAGGCGTGTGCAGTTCATGGAGGCGCGGGCCGGCGCTCATGGTCTCGTAGTAGTGATCGACCGAGTCGAAGCCGTAGCGCGGCACGACGGTGAGACGATCCCAGTCGCGGAAGGTGTCCACCGCGCGGACCTCGTCGAGGGTGCTCGGCCCCGCCCCCTTCAGCGCGACCTCCTGGTAGATGTAGATGAGGCCGCGCAGAACGTGGCGGCGATAGAAGTTCTGCTGCGGCTCGTCCATCCAGCGCGAGGTCGCGCCGAGGTCGAGCGGCGAGCAGACCGAGGCCACCGCATCGGGGCGGCGCGGACCCTCCTCGGTCACCGACTTCAGGGCGATGTGACCGCCGACCGAGAAACCGAGCAGGTAGACCCGATCGAAACGGGCGACGAGCTCGCTGCCCATCACGCCGTGCACGTCATCGGAGAGTCCGGCGTGATAGAAGTCCTCGCCCTTGCGGTCGGCCCCGCGCGAGGCCAGCGAGAGGCAGGCGTAGCCCGCCCGGTGGATCCGCGCCAGCGCCTGCATGCAGTAGGGGCTCGCGGCCTCGCCGCCGAGACCGTGCAGGAGGACGACCAGCTCGCGGGCGCCGGTCGGCTCGGCGAGAAAACCGTGCAGCTCCACCCCGCCCCACTCCGGCGCGATGCGGCTGGACCAGGTCTCGAGGGGCGGACGCCGACCCGGCAGGTTGCTCATGACCCGCGGCATGATCGTCCACCAGTGTCCCTGCCAGTTGCTGCGTCTCATCGCTTCCGAAGATAGGGCAAGAGCCGGTCGAAACGGCGCGAAACCTCGTTCTTATCGGCCCCCGTGACCCTGAGGCCTTGCCAGATCGACCCGAATCTCCGGATCGCATGGAGCGAGACCGCATCTTCATGCAGGACCTGCCCTCTCCAGGCGGTCCCGGCCGCGCCCGGGAGGGGCTCGAGCGTCCCCGGTGTGGTCTCGTCGGCGAAGAGCGCCCGCAGGATCGCGGCCGGATCGAGCCCGGCGACGAATCGATCCGAGCAGGAACGGATGACGGAACCGTCGCGGAGCGGGATCGTCTCGATGGCGCCGATCTCGCTGTCCGCGAGGAGAGGCTGCCCCTCGAGCGCGGGTGAGACGAGCGTCCGGGGCAGGATCGTCTTGGTCGCGCGGGTCACGATCACGGCTCCGGGTCCCCCGTCCTCGCCGCTGAAGTTGCGCTCTTCGAGATCGCGATCGCCGGGAGGAACGTCGATCACGGCCCCGAGAAAGGCGAGGGCGTCGTCCCGGGCGAGGGCGGCGACCTCGGCATCGGCCAGGTGCTGCAGGAGCAGGACGGCGTCGCCGCGCCTGCAGGCGGCGAAGCGCAGCGTGATGGGCGCGGTCACCACGGTCGCCATCACGAAGGACCGGCCGCCCGCCTCGATCGTCTCGAAGCTCGTCTCGGCATCGCCGATCCGGCCGGTGAAGCCCTCGATCACCGCCTTCGGGTCCCGCTCCTCGGGGAGGAGCAAGACGCGCCCCGAGATTCCGATGCCCCGGACCTCGTAGCGAAGGAGCGCGGGAGATTGCCCGAGGAGCGGGCGCCAGTCGCGATCCGGAGGCGTGACGAGGACGAGGCCGCCGGCATGGTGGCCCCCGATGCGCCCGTGGACGTAGCCCTCGAGATCGAAATCGGCCGCGACGGAAGGCTCCGCTGCCGGAGTGCCTGCGATGGCGACGGGACCTTCGGCCCCGGCGGGTACGTTCTCGACCTCGTCGCCGCAGGCCGCCGGCGCCAGGCAGAGCCCCAGGAGGAGCAGCGGGAGCAGGCCGGGGAGCCGCAGCTCTGGTCTCCCGGCGCAAAGACGGTCAGGATGGCGCGTCATCGAGTTCTCCGAGCGAAGGAGCTGCGACATGCTTCAGACCGTACTCGCCAGCAACCTGGGCTTCATGCAGATGGGCCGCGAGAGGAACATCGCCGACCTCGACGATGCGGCCGCGCGGAAGGCCATCATGCCCGAGGGGACCAGCATCAACTGGCTCCTCGGTCACATCCTCATGGCGCGGCAGGGTCCGCACAAGCTCCTCGGACTCGATTCGCCGGCCCCGACCGCGAAGCTCGCGCCCTACGACCGCGGGACGAGCTGGGACGAGAAGGGCGAGGATTACCTGACGATCGCCGAGCTGAGTTCCCTGCTTGCGGCCTCCGACGAGGCCCTGAAGGCCGCCTTCGCCGCCGTGTCGGACGAGAAACTCGAGGGCCCGATGCCGGAGGGTCTCTTCCCCTTCCCCGTCGCGAGCCTCGGCGCGGGGATCGCCGCCTTCCAGTTTCACGAGAGCTATCACCTCGGCCAGCTCGGCACCGCGCGGCGCCTGCTCGGCCTTCCCGGCGCCATCGCCTGAAGGAGCATGAGATGAAGATCGCATTCCTCGGCATGGGCACGATGGGCGAGCCCATGGCCCGCAACCTCCTGAACAAGGGCTTCGAGGTCAGGGTCTGGAACCGGACGCCGGGCAAGACCGCGGCGGTGGAGGCGGCCGGCGGGCGGAGCGCCGCGACGCCGCGCGCGGCCGCGGAGGGTGTCGAGATCCTCGCGCTCTGCGTCTCGGACGGCCCCGACGTCGAACAGGTCATGGTCGGCTCCGACGACGCGGCGATCCACGGCCTCGCGAAGGGCGCGCTGATCATCGACTTCTCGACCATCTCGCCGGACCTCAGCCGCGAGCTCGCGGCGCGATTCCGGGAGCGCGGCATCGGCTGGGTCGATGCTCCGGTCTCCGGGGGCTCGGAGGGCGCGCAGAAGGGCACGCTCGCCATCATGTGCGGCGGCTCCGAGGCCGACGTCGCGCGCGCCCGCCCCGTCTTCGAAGCGGTGGGCTCGAAGGCCACCCGCGTCGGCGAGGTCGGCGCCGGTCAGGTCGCGAAGGCGGTGAACCAGGTGGTGATCGCCGGCACCTACCAGGCGATCGCCGAGGGTCTGGTGCTGGCCGACGCCTGCGGCGTCGATCCGAAGCAGGTGGTCGAGGCGATCCGCGGCGGCGCCGCCGCCTCCTGGGTGCTCGACAACCGCGCCGCCAACATGATCGCCGACCACTACCCGCTCGGCTTCCGCATGTCGCTGCACCGGAAGGACCTCGGCATCGCGCTCGAGGCCGCCGCGCGCTCGGGCGTCTCACTGTCGGTGGCCGGCGACGTGGCGGCGAAGGAGGATCGGCTCATCGCCGAGGGCTTCGGCGACGAGGACATGTCGGCCCTCGCACGCGGCGCGCGGCGCGACTCCGGGCGCGAGCCCGGCCCCCTCGGCGAGGCGTCGCGCCCCTGAGCCTGGCGCTCCAGCGACGGGACTCAGCCGGCCGCGGCGGCGCTCTGCTGCTGCTGCCGGACGATGTGGGCGACCCAGCCGAAGAAGAGCATCTCGGCCTGGCCCAGCTCCGGCCGCGCGTGCACGACGAAACCGCGCTTGAAGATGCCGCGGTGTCTCGTCCAGGCCATGATGCGATGGCCGACGACGTAGTC
Source organism: Planctomycetota bacterium (assembly GCA_041601735.1). GTDB lineage: Bacteria > Planctomycetota > DRQF01 > JACKGY01. Next base: position 5,495 of record JBFIHP010000184.1, read on the forward strand.
GCGCCGTGAGCTGAACAGCCGCTGCGGCTCCATGCGGCCTCGCCTGCCGTCCACGATCAGGTCGTAGCTCCGGCGGAAGAAACCGCGCGCCTCGGCCCGCGCGACGACGGTTCCTCCTTCGCCCAGCTCGAGCCGCCAGCTCGCGCTGAAGATGCCCTTGCGGCGAAGATGGAGGAGCTCGCCGCCCTCGAGTTCGATCACGACCCCGCCCCAGAAACGCTGCCTCGCGCTCCCGTGGTGCGCGCCATCGACCAGGATGTCGTAGCTGCGCGCGAGGAAGCCGACGGGCCGGACCTCCATGGTCACCGGATACCTGTCGTCACGCTCCCCCATGCTCATGCGCTCGCGAATCCGAGTTCGTCGAGGATCGCCGCGGCCCGCCCCGAGGCGAAGAGCCCTTCCAGGGCGCGGACGGCCGCACGCTCGCGCCGGTCGTCCGGCACGATGAGGTCGAAGTGCTCGTCGCGAAGGAAGACGAAACCGAGGCCCTGATCGCGGGCCAGGACGTCGAGGGTGATGCCCCAGTCGGCCCTCCCCTGGGCGATCGCGGCCGCGACCGCGTGGTGGCTGCGCGCCTCGGAGTGGTGGCCCTCCGGCCGCGCGTCCCCGAGGAAGGCGTCGATCAGCACCCGAGTGCCGCTGCCGCGGTTGCGATTCACCATGCGGGGTCGCTCGGCGCGGATGAAGGCGCGCAGCTCCTCGAGGTCGAGGCCCTCGAATCGCTCGTCGTCCCGCCGGAAGACGATGCCCTGCCGGCGCCGATAGCCGGCGAGACGCGAGCATCCCGCGGGCAGGAAGGCCTCGTTGTAGCGGCCGGTCTCGGCGTCGAGGAGATGCGAACCGGCGAGGTCGCCCTCGCCGCGCTCGAGGGCCTTGAGACCGGCGCGCGAGCCGACCGCGATCGACTTGCAGCGAAGTCCCTGCTTCGAGAGCTCGGCGAGCAGCATCTCGAGGCCCACGCAATGGCTGCCGATGACCACGAGGTCGGCCGCCTCGATGCCGGCGCCGAGCGGACGGACGAGGACGGGCTCGCCCTCCTCGAGCTGCTCGACGTGGCGCTCGAC
>JBFIHP010000185.1:0-6551 GCA_041601735.1 Planctomycetota bacterium
ACGCCGATGGAGAGGCGCCCGAGCGCGATCGGAATGCACCAGATCCAGCCCTTCTTGTCGCCGCCCAGGTTGACGATGCCGAGGAGCCCCTCGTCGAAGAGCGGCAGGGGCTTGTAGTCCTTCCAGTGGCCGAAGGTGGCGGTGCGATCGAAGTTCGGGTCGGGCTTCTTGATGCCGAGCTTGCTGGCCAGGAAGGTCTTCTGACCGCTGCAGTCGCAGAAGAAGCGGGCCTTGACCTCGCGTTCCTCGCCCTGCATGCCCTTGATCCGGACCCCGACCAGGCCGTCCTCGCGCTCGAGGTCGGCGTCGAGCACGGTCGTCTCCTCGACCACCTCGACGCCGTTCTCGCGCGCGTTGTCGAGCAGCAGCTTGTCGAAGTCCGCGCGGAAGACGTGGAAGCTCAGGGCGCTCTCGTCCTTGATGACGGCGTTGAAGCACCAGGTCGTCTGCTGGCTGGCGTCGGGATTCATGAAGCGCACGCCGGGCTTGCGCACGGCCATCGACTTCAGCTTGTCCACGACGCCCAGCTCCTGCAGCAGCGGATAGCAGAAGGGCAGGAGCGACTCGCCGACGTGGTCGCGCGGAAACCGGTCGCGTTCGACGATCAGCACCTTCTTGCCGGCGCGGGCCAGATAGGTGGACAGGGTCGAGCCGACCGGGCCGCCTCCCACGATCAGAACGTCATACATCTCGTTCATGGTCGTCATCACGTTCACTCAGAGTCCGAGCCAGCGCGCGATGATGTTGCGCTGCACCTCGGAGGTTCCGGAATAGATCGTAGAGCTCATGGCGTCGCGGAGGGTCCGCTCGACGCCGTATTCGGTCATGATCCCGTAGCCGCCCAGGATCTGCACGGTGTCCATCGCCGAACTGATCAGCGACTCGCTGACCTGCACCTTGGCCATCGAGGCGTAGAGCGCGGCATCGCGCGCGGACTCGAGCATGCCCGCGGCCTGCATGACCAGGAGCCGCGCGGTCTCGAGCCGGATCCGCATGTCGGCCAGCTTGTGGGCGACCGCCTGGAACTTGCCGATGGGCTTGCCCTGGGAGCGACGGGTGCGGGCGTAGTGGATCGCGGTCTCGAGCAGGCGCTCCATGGCGCCGACGTGGCCGGCGCCGAGCAGGGCACGCTCCCAGTTCATCGACTCGGCGAAGACGGTCGCGCCGCCGCCGACGCCGCCGAGGACGTTGGCCTCCGGCACGAAGACCTCGTCGAGGACGAGTTCGCCGATCGGGCACGAGCGCAGCCCCATCTTCGAGAAGCGCTGCCCCGCCTGGAATCCCTTCATCCCCTTCTCGAGGATGAAGCAGGTGACGCCGCCGGCGAAGCCCTTGTCGCGATCGGTCATCGCATAGACGACGCCGATGTCGGCCACCGGACCGTTCGACGAGAAGGTCTTGCGACCGTCGAGGACGAAGCCGCCCTCGACCGCCGTCGCCGTCGTCTTCATCTCGAAGGCATCGGAGCCCGACTCGGGCTCGGTCATGCCGTTGACGGCGATCAGGTCGCCGCCGCAGAGGCCGGGTAGGAAACGCGCGCGCTGTTCCTCGCTGCCGCGCTTCCAGATCGGGACGACGCAGGCGAGGAGATGAGCCGAGATCGCGAAGACCAGGCCGCCGTCCTCGCAACCGTAGCCGAGGGCCTCGAGGGCCACGGCCGTGTCGGCAGGGTCGAGACCGAGACCGCCCTGGTCCTCGGGCACGCAGAGTCCGGGCAGGGTCATGCGACCGCAGGCCCGCCAGAGCTCCGGCGAGAAGCTGGCGTCGCGGTCACGCTCCGCGGCTCCGGGCGTGAGTTCCCGGCGAGCGAAATCGACGATCTCGCGGCGCAGGGACTTCTGCTCATCGGTCGGCTGAAATGGCAACTAGACCCGCTCCTTCAGCGCGCTGTAGTCGATCTTGTCGTTCGAGTTCTTCGGCAGGGTCTCGAGATAGGCGAAACCATCGGGCAGCATCTAGGAGGGCAGCTGCCCCGTGAGAAAGCTTTTCATTTCGATCAGGGACGGCGGGGAGTCGCCGCGCCAGACCACGAAGGCGCGCACCACTACGTTGTCGTCGGCGTCCCGGCCGGCGACGGCGGCGGCCTCGACGACGTTTTCGTGGCGACCGAGCGCCGCCTCGATCTCGCCGAGTTCGACCCGATAGCCCCGGCGCTTGATCATCCGGTCCCGCCGGCCGACGAAGACGAGCTGACCGTCGCCGCGGTCGCGGACCAGGTCACCGGTCCGGTAGTAGCTCCCTCCGTCGGGTCCGACAAGAAAAGCCGCGGCGTTGCGTTCGGGGAGGTTCCAGTAGCCCTTCATCACCGTGCCGCCCGCGATCAGGAGTTCGCCCTCCTCCCCCGTCGCGACCGGCCCGCCGTCCTGGCCGACGATCAGCGCGCGATCCGGCGAGCAGACCTCGCCGATCGGCACCTCGGCCTCGAGTTCGCCCTCGGGGAGATCGAACCAGGTGCAGACGTTGGTCTCGGTCGGACCGTAGAGGTTGCAGTAGCGCGGCCGCGGCCAGATCGCGCGCAGGGCCTGCAGGTTCTTCAGCGGGAAGACCTCGCCGGCGAAGAGCACGAGGCGCAGGCTCGTGCAATCCTCGCTCTCGAGCCGACCGTAGAAGAGCAGCAGCGTCAGGATCGAGGGCGTCGAGTACCAGACCGTGATGCCCTCGTCGGCGATGACCGGCGCGAGCGCACGAGGCTGCTTGCCGATCTCCTCCCCGATGAGGACGAGACGGGCACCGTGTTTCAAGGGCACGAAGAGGTCGAGGATCGACAGATCGAAGTGAAAGGGCGCGTGCGACGAGAACACGTCGTCCGGCCGGGGCTCGAAGACCTCGCTGCACCAGTCCACGAAGGCCAGGGCGCTGTGATGCGTGTGCATGACGCCCTTCGGATTCCCGGTCGATCCCGAGGTGTAGAGGATGTAGGCGAGGTCCTCGCCCTCGGGCAGGTCGGGACGCGCGCCGGCCCCTTCGAGCCCGGTCGGCACCGGCAGCAGGCGGAGCCCGCCGTGCCGCAGACGGATCGACTCGCCGAGCGCGGCCGCTCCGCCGATCAGGGCTCGCAGACCCTCGGCGAGGTCCTCGTCGCAGAGCAGGAGCCGGAGACCGCAGTCGCGGGCGATGTAGGCCAGGCGCGGCAGGGGTGCCCCGACGTCGAGCGGCACGTAGGCGGCGCCCGCCGCCAGGACGCCGAAGAGGGCCGCGACCGAGGCCCGGCTCTTGCGCATGTAGAGCCCGACGCGATCACCCGGACGAACGCCCAGCGCGACGAGGACGTCGCGCAGCCTGTCCACGTTGGCAGCGAGCTCGGCATAGGTCATGGACGGCGCGTTCGCGCCGGCATCGGTCAGAGCGAATGCGTCCGGCGTCCGTGCCGCCTGCTGCTCGAGCAGCTGGTCGAGTGAACGAGGTCTCGCCACTTCAGGCCTTGGCGTCGATCTTCTTCTGGACGAGCGCGGCGATCGAGTCGATGCTGTCGAGGTTGTCTACGCTCATCTCGTTGGCCTCGAGATCGACGCCGTAGCGTTCTTCGAGGTGCGCCGTCAGCTTGACCGTGGCGATCGAATCGAGCACGCCGCCGTTGATCAACGAGGTGCCGTAGGCCAGCGTGTCCGGATTCTCTCCGGGGAGGAACTCCTCCAGGACGTAGGACTTGATCGTCGCGCGGATGTCATCGATCGACATGAATCTCTCCTTGTCGTTCAGGGTCGTGTGTTCTTGGATCCATGGAGGCCGAGGCCGAGGACCTCGTCATTCTGTTCGAGCGCGGCCATCAGGGCCCGGGCTATCAGGCGGTGGCCGAGGGAATTCGGGTGTCGGTCCCAGGGGGCGACCCGGAGCTTGCGGACGTCGTAGCCCTCGAAGACGCCCTCGATCTCGAGGACGGTCATCGAGGTCTTCTCCCGCGCCAGCTCCCGCATGCGGCTTCCTTCCGCGTGATCGGGGCCCTCGCGCCTGGCGAAGATCGAGAGCAGGGCCGGGCGCGCGCCCGTCTCGGCGCAGGCGGCCTCGATGCGCCGCCAGCTCCAGAGGGTGATCTCCTCGACGAAGGGCTGGAGCCGGGCGATGGCCTCGAGCTCGGGGGTGTCCACGTCGATTCCGGCCCGCCGGCGGATGTCGTCCAACTCCCGCGGCAGCTCTTCGCCGCGCAGGATCGGCCGCACGAGCCGTGAGATCGTGAAGGAGTTGTCGCGATCGAGGAAGGTCACGAGGACGACGTCGGGCCGGAATCGCGCGATCATCTCGGGAGCGATCAGGGCGCGATGCACGGTCGTGTAGCCCGGCACCGCGCAGTTCAGGATCTCGTAGCGGTCGTAGTCGCCGCCGACGTGCCGCGTGTTGAGCCAGCGCTCGACGAGCTTCTCGTAGGCGTCTTCCTGCTCGACACCGGAGCCGACCGAGTAGGAGCCGCCGAAGAGCGCGATGCGCAGCGTCCGCTCGGGCTTGATCTCCTCGTAGTCGCGATCGCGCATGCCCCAGCGATTGCTCAGGAAGGGGGTGCGATGGAAGGTCCCGGCCGCGCCCGGCTTGATGCGGTACTGCAGCACCGGGTCGTCGATGGGGTCGGCGAACTCGCTCTGCGCGAAGGGGATCCAGTCGGATGGCCGGCGCACCTTGAGATCCCAGAGATGGCTGGTGTAGCGATCGGTTCCGAGCAGGTTCTCGTAGTAGCCGCGCTCCATGAGCTCCGCGTCGCTCTGATTGAAGCTGTCCTGGGTCAGCGATCGCAGGAAGCGGGCGTTCCGCTCGGGCAGCATCTGATGGAAGTCGGTCCAACCCAGGATGGTGATCAGCCCGCCGCTCAGGGCGACGAGTCCCGCCTTGGGCCAGAACTCGAGGTCGCCTCTTCCGAAGCGCCGCTGCTTCAGGTGCACCGCGAGGTGCAGGAGCACGCCGAAGGCCGGGAAGGCCGCGAGGAAGAGGTAGAAGCCGGGCGATACGAAGATCCCCTGGTCGGCGGCGATCCCCAGCATGTCGAACCACTCGCCGGGGGTGGCGCAGCTCCAATAGCTCACCAGAGCGGACATGGTGAGGAAGACGCCCGAGATCTGCAGCGACTCCGCGAGCGCGATCCGCGGCGACCAGGGCGCCTTGGGGTCGGGCCTTCGGCCGCGCGACTTCCGGAGCTGAAGGACCGCCGAGATCAGGACGAGCAGGCCCAGGATCAACCAGAAGGACACGTCGACCAGGGTGAGCGGGAAGGTCCCGCGCAGCCAGAACCACTGGTAGGCATGGAGGAACCAGGTGGCGAGGAAGGCGACGGCGGTGGCGAGGGCCACGGCCGTTTCGGTCTTCAGCTTCTTCACCCGGAAGTAGGTCGGATAGAAGGCGATCTTCCCCATGAAGTCGCGCCAGTAGATGTTGATCCGGCGCCAGACGTCGCTGAAGTTGCGGGCGAGGAAGAAGAAGTGATGCGACTCGGGCAGGTTGAAGCCGAAGAGCGCCAGCATGCCGATGATCATGTGGAACTCGCCCGAGATCCGGGTGTAGAGCAGGTAGCTCGAGATCACGTAGGTCCCGAAGCGCATGGCACCATCGACCTCGGAGGGCGAGGGCACGACGTGGAAGTAGATCAGGCGATAGAAGAGCAGGTGGGTGACGCCGCGGAACATCCAGTGGATGCCCTTCTGATAGATGTCGCTCGCACGGCGGTCGTACCAGGTCTTGCCGAAGGTCTTGTAGTCCACGACCGGGAACATCGGGAAACAGATCGCCGGCGGCATGAAGAAGTAGGCGAGGCGATGGACGAGGCCCTCCTTCACCGCTCCGTGCTTCATGTCGTAGAGGTAGACGATCAGCCGGAACATGAAGATCGAGGCGAAGATCGGCATGAGCGCCAGCCAGGTGTCCTTCGGCCCCGGCGGGTCGATCCACTCGGCCCGCACGCCCGCGAGGGCGATGGCGAAGAGGAGCACCAGTCCGATGCGGAGGCCGAAGCGCAGCGGGAGGTGACAGAGCCCGATCAGGCCCAGTCCCACGCCGATGAGGACGCCGCCTTCCAGCAGCCCGATCGCACCGAGGAGGGCCAGGAAGGTCAGACCGACGAAGAAGGTCTTGCGCGCGCCCTTCGGCAGGAAGGCGTTGGCCAGGAAGGCGGGCAGGAGCCAGCCCGCGATCTCGGGGAGGAGCCGGGCCTCGAGCAGGTGGAAGTGCTTCACCGTCAGGACCCAGAGGCCCACCTGGAGGGCGACGATCAGGACGCGACGCTCCTCGGCCCCGAACGACCAGAGGGGTCGGTCCGACCCGGGTTCCGGGACATCCAGCGGCTTCATTTCGACCTGGGACATGACGGCGTCCCGCGAGCGCGAAAGCGGGCGCGGGAATCAATCGGGACTGGTTGCGACGCGTTGGCGGTTCCGGAGGGGAGGATAGTCGCTCGGACCGGCCCAGGGAAGCTTTGCGGCTTTCCGAATGGCCGCAGCCGACCGGATTGGGCGTTTCGGGTCCATCTCCGGACGTTTCGGCGCCGCGACTGAACGATTCGGCCGCGGGACTGCATGAACATGCCCTCCCGCGGCGCCTCCGGTCCGGGTCATTCCAAGCCGATGAAGCAGGCG